>CAIRWP010000348.1 GCA_903882335.1 uncultured Opitutia bacterium
GCGAACCACGGCAAGCCCGCCCAGCAGGCCACCGACGAACGCGTCGCCGCCTTCGACCTCGCGGCCGGCCGCTGGCAACCCTGCAAGGATCCGCAGCCTGGCGCCACCGGCGCGGGTGGCTCCCCGTGGCCATTGCTCGGCGACCTCCTCGCCCAACGCTACGACGTACCCGTCGGCTTCATCTCGGTAGGCGTCGGGTCCACCGCGGTCGCCTACTGGGCCCCGGGCGGCAAAGGCTATCCCCGGCTCCAGACCGCCCTCGTCGCGGCGCAGAAACGGTCCAAGGCGCGGGCCGTCCTCTGGCACCAAGGCGAGTCGGACTCCATCGCCGGCACCACCGCCGACCGCTACGCCCAGCTCCTCGGCAGCCTCATCCAACAATCCCGGACCGACTCCAAGTTCTCCTTACCTTGGGGCATCGCACGAGCCTCCTTCCACCCCAGCCCCGTGGCGACCCCGGCGCGGCAGGCCGCGATCATCGCCGGCCAGAACAAAGTCATCGCCACCATCCCGGACGCCTTCGCCGGGCCCGAGACCGATAGCTACCACACCCAAGGCTGGCTGTGCGACTCCGTGCACTTCAACCAGCAAGGCCTCGCCGCCCATGCCCGCGGCTGGGCGACCGCCCTCGCCCCGCTCATCGAAGGCAAGAAACCCGCGAAGTAGGACGAACGTCCTGGTACGGCGCGACCAGGTAGGGCTGACCGTCCCGGTCGGCCGTTGCCAGACCCAGCAAGCGGGCCCGTCCTTGCTAAAGCCCTGGTGGCTCCCGATGATGCTCCCGTGGTCATCGTGCTGAAAACCGCCGCCCGCCTGCTCGCCGCCCTGCTGCTCGGGGCGTCGGCCTCGCTCCCCGCCGCCGAGCTGTCGCCGAAAAAACCCAATGTCCTGCTCATCCTGGCCGACGACCTGGGGGTGGAGTGCCTTTCCAGCTACGGCGGGACTTCCCATCAGACGCCCAACCTGGACCGGCTCGCCAAGGAAGGGATGCGGTTCACGCATTGTTTCGCCAACCCGCTTTGCTCGCCGTCGCGGGCGCAATTGCTCACGGGGCGATACCCCTTCCTGAACGGCCTCAAGGTCGTCCTCTCCAGCAAGCATCAGGAGGACATCTTCCTGCGGCCGAGCCAGCCGAGCTTCCCGCGCCAGCTCAAGCAACACGGCTACGCCACGCAGATCGTCGGCAAGTGGCACGTGTCGTTCGAACACAAGCATGACACCATTCGCGAGTTCGGCTTCGACCACTACCAGACCTGGAGCATCTTCGACGAGCGCGGCGAGAAGACCACGCGCTATTGGAACCCCCACCAGCTGCGCGACGGGCGCCTCATCGCCGAGGAGGTGCACCATCGCTACGGACCCGACGTCGACCTCGAGACGCACCTCGCTTTCATGCGGAAGTGCGCGCGGGACCGGACGCCCTTCCTCGCCTTCTACTCCACCTACCTGCCCCACTACCCGTGGGAGCCCACGCCGGATAGCCAGGACAAGGCCTACCGCGCGCCCGATGTCGCCCATAAAGGCGACCCCAAGTTTTTCCCGGAGATGGTCGCCTACCTCGACCGACAAGTCGGTGCCATGCTCCGAGAACTCGATGCGCTCGGGATCGCCGACGACACGATCGTCATCTTCGTCGCCGACAACGGGACCGACACCGACCTCCGCCATCCGTGGGGCGATGGCCGCATGATCGCGGGCGGCAAAGGTACCATGACCGATCGCGGTACCCGCGTGCCGCTGCTCGTGCGCTGGCCCGGACGCGTCAAGGCCGCCAGCACCTGCGCCGACCTCGTCGACCTCTCCGACTTCCTGCCGACCCTCTGCGGGCTCACCGGGGCCCAGCTACCTGCCGCCAAGATCCACGGGCGATCGTTCGCGCCGCAGCTCCTCGGCCAACCCGGCCAACCTCGCGAATGGGTGCACACCCAGAACGGCAGCAACCGCCAGGTCCGCGACCGAGAGTACATGCTGAACAACCAAGGCCAGCTGCGCCGGGTCGTGGAACTATGGGAAGATCCGGCCAAGCCCGACGCGAACACCGACCCAGCCAAAGAAGCCGCCGCCCGCAAGAAACTGCAGGCCGTCTTCGATGAGCTAGGGAAATGAAGAGCCACTCGGCTGCATCCCGCCTTTAGGCCGGGCTGACCGTCTACGCGCAGAGCGCGCAAGCGGTTAGGGGTTAGCGGTTGGGTCAGGAGGCACCAAGTGGGCCGCGAGTCCTCAGGCCCTCGTGTCCTCGCTTTATCTCCCGTAGGGCTTGGCATCTTTCCTGCCCTCGAGTCCTCATGCCCTCGTGCCCTCTTATTCCCACCCCTTGCCCACGTGTCACCTTGCCCACATGCCCC
>CAIRWP010000349.1 GCA_903882335.1 uncultured Opitutia bacterium
CCGAGGGTCGAGCCGCACGGACCAGCCGGCGGGCGCGCCGGAGTCGATCCACGTCTGGGCCTCCGCGAGGGTACCTGGCAGACGTCGCGGGGTGGTGAGGGCCAACCGTCCTTCCCCGCGGGTGATCTCCCGGGGCGGGCACAGGAGGTCAGGCACAGGGGCGCTCATCTTCAGGAGGTGATAAGCCGCCGCTTCCTTGGGGCAAGCCGCTAGGAGGGGTGAAATATCGGTGTTCCCGCTTGGAACTTAAGGCCGAAACCCTACATCTACCCCTTCACACCCCGCATACCCATGGTCCGTTCCACCCTTGGCCTCCTGTTCCTGACCGCCGCCGCCCACGCGGTCCCGGAAGGCTTCACCATCCGCGAGTTCGTCGGCACCGCCCAGGAGCCCGAAATCTACCCGACCGCCGTGTCGGCCGCCGCCAACGGCGACGTCTATATCTCGTCCGACAAGAACGGCTCCCTCGGCCACATCAAGGGCATGGGCCGCATCCTCCTCGCCCGGGACACCAAGGGCGCCGGCAAGGCCGACGTCATGATCGAGTACACGAAGGTCGAGAGCCCGCGCGGCGGCCACTTCGTCGGCGGCTCCCTCTACCTCGTCCACCCGCCCTTCCTGTCCAAGTTCCAGGACAAGGACGGCGACGGCAAGGCCGACTATGATGCCGAGCGCACGCTCCTGGTCGACGGTCTCGGCGGCGGTATCGAGCACCCCCGCGGCGCCGACCACACCACCAACGGTTGCCGCATGGGCATCGATGGCTGGCTCTACATCGCCGTGGGCGACTTCGGCGCGGGCCTCATCCGCGACAACGACGGCGCCATCGGTCTGGGCGACAAGAAGCGCGTGACCCTCTACGGCGGCGGCGTCATGCGCGTCCGCCCGGACGGCTCCGAGCTCGAGGTCTACACCGCGATGACGCGCAACATCTGCGACGTCGCGATCTCCCCGACCCTCGACCTCTTCTCCCGCGACAACACCAACGACGGCAAGGGCTGGAACACGCGCTTCCACCACTTCACCTCGCTGGCCGACGCTGGTTACCCGCGCCTGTATAAGAATTTCGACGACGAGACCGCCCGCCCGCTGGCCGACTACGGCGGTGGTTCCGGCACCGGCGGCCTCTACCTCTCCGAGCCCGGCTTCCCCAAGGCCTGGGGCGAGACGCTCTTCACCTGCGACTGGACGACGGGCACGATCCATAATCACCCGATCAAGGCCTTCGAGGCCACCTTCGTCGCGCAGCAGCAGACCTTCCACAAGGTGCCCCGCGCTACCGACATCGACGTCGACGGCAGCTCGCGCCTCTATATCGCCGACTGGCGCGCCGGCGGCTTCAGCTACCTCGGCAAGGGCAAGCAGCAGGGCATGATCCAGCAGGTCGTCGCCGAAGGCGTGAAGCCCCACCAGTATGTCGACGTGACCAAGGCGTCCGACGCCGAACTGGTCAAGCTGCTCAACTCCGACAGCGCCGTCCAGCGACTCGAGGCCTCCCGCCGGATCATCGACCAGAAGAAGACCGGCCTCGCCGAGGCCGTGCTCGCCGTCGCCGCTTCCGGGCAGGGCCACCTCTACCACCGCGTCGCCGCGATCTTCACCTACAAGCAGCTCCTCGGCGCCGGCGCGACCGCCGGGCTCGTCGGCCTGACGAAGGACGACGCTGTCCGCGAGTTCGCCCTGCGCGCGCTCGCCGACCGCACCACCGAGACCCAGGGCGTCCCGGTGCAGCCGTTCCTCGACGGCCTCAAGGACCCGAACCCGCGCGTCCGCCTGCAGGCCACCATCGGCCTCCAGCGCCTCGGCGCCAAGGATGCCGCCGGCGCGATCGTCGCCGCCGCCGCCAACTGGCCGGCCGTGGAGTCCAAGCTCGAGGAAGGCGCCCACTACCGCCTCCCGCACACCGCGATCCACGCGCTCGAGCGCCTCGCCAACGCCAAGCCGCTCGTCGAGGCCGCCAAGGACCCGGCCCAGCGCTTCGTCGCGCTGCGCGCGCTCCAGCTCATCCACACCGCCGAGTCCGTCGACGGCCTGATCGGGCTGACCAAGACCGGCGACGATGCCCTCCGGGCCGGCGCCATCGAGGCCCTCGCCCGCCTCTACCACGTCGAGAAGCCTTGGAACTACAAGGATTGGTGGAGCACCCGTCCGGATGACCGCGGCCCGTACTTCATCCCGGCCGAGTGGGAAGCCACCCCGCGCATCAAGGCCGCCATCGAGGCCGCCTACGCCAAGCTCCCCGCCCCGCTCCGCATGGCCATGCTCGAGGTCCTCTCGCGGAACCGCATCGCCATCACCGAGCTGAAGCTCGAAGGCGTCGACCCGATCCGCCTCGCCATGGCCTCGCAGACCCTGCGTCCGGCCGACCTGGCCCTGCTCGTCGACGCTTCCCTGCAGGCTTCCCGCAAGTGGCCCGAGCGCCTCGACTGCTACAAGGCCTTGCTGAAGGTCGAGGGCGACGCCGGCCTCGAGCCGCGCGTCAAGGTCCTCGCCGGCTGGTCCAAGGATGCCACCGCGCCCGCCGCGGCCACTCAGGCGATCAGCGACTTCATCTACGAGGCCGAGCGCGGCAACCAGGTGAACAAGCTCCGCTCCATGGCCAACAAGGCCGAGGACGCCGCCTCCACCATCCTCTGGAAGGCTCTGCTCAACGTGCTCAGCAGCCCGCTCACCAAGGAGCAGCACAAGAAGGCCGTCCGCGACCACGTCGAGAAGAACCCCCGCGACATCGGCTTCTTCCACGCCATCGCCGACCTCGGCCTCACGGGCTTCGACAAGCAGCTCGCGGAAGGCATGAAGGGCGACAACGTCATCCAGATCAACGCCGCCAAGGCCGCGCTCGCCGCCGGCAAGCTCGCCGTCGCCAGCAAGGGCAAGACGATCGCCCAGCTTGACGCCAAGGCCGTCACCGCCGCCGCCCTCAAGGGCCGCGGCAACGTCAAGCTCGGCCAGAAGCTCTTCACGCAGCAGGGCTGCGTGGCTTGCCACGCCGTCGACCTCGCCGCGGAGCAGAAGGGTCCGTACCTCGGCGCCTCCGGCGCGAAGTTCCCGCGCGAATACCTGATCGATTCGATCCTCGATCCGAACAAGGTCGTCGCCCAGGGCTTCCAGACCTTCGTCATCCAGATGAAGGACGACTCCGAGCAGATGGGCTTCGTCACCGGCGAAGCCGATGGCGTGATCACGCTGCGCAACATCGCCGGCCAGGTCTCCAAGATTAAGCGCGCCGATGTCCGTAATCAGCGCAACCTGCCTCAGTCGATGATGCCGGCTGGTCTCGCCGCGGGCCTCACGGTCGAGGAGTTCACCGCGCTCATCGAGTACCTCGGCACCCTCAAGTCGATCGGCGGCTGAGCGCGGTCTCCCGCCACGACCAGGGCGCCCTCCGGGGCGCCCTTTTTGTTGGCGCAGGCCTCGGGTAGGGCTGACCGTCCCGGTCGGCCGCGGACGAGCCGGGACGCCCGTCCCTACCTCGGATGCCTTGGCGGCCGGGCGGGGGTACGAGATGCGTCCACGGAGAAGGCGGCCCCCATCCCCCAACCGCTAACCGCTAACCGCCAACCGCTAACCCCTTCCATATGACACATCTTCCCATCCAGATACTTTGATGCTTGCTTGCTAAGGCCCGGTTTCCCCTTTGCATCACGGGTCTTATGTCCCGTCCCGTATCCTACACCTTCTCCTCCGAGTCGGTCGGCGAAGGCCACCCCGACAAGGTCGCCGACAGCATCTCGGATTCCGTCCTCGACGCCTGCTTCGCCCAGGACCGTTTCTCCCGCGTCGCCTGCGAGACCCTCGTCAAGAGCGACCACGTCGTCATCGCCGGCGAGCTCACGACCAAGGCCAAGGTCAATTTCGAGGAGGTCGTGCGCGCCGCGATCCGCGACATCGGCTACGTGAACGACGACGACGTCTTCCACGCCGACAAGGTCTTCATCACCAACCTGCTCACCAAGCAGTCCCCCGACATCGCGCAGGGCGTCGACGAGCGCAAGGCCGAGGGCAAGAAGCACGCCAAGATGGGCGCGGGCGACCAGGGCATCATGTTCGGCTTCGCGACCACCGAGACCCCCGAGCTCATGCCGGCCCCGGTCATGTTCGCCCACCGCCTCAACCGCGAGCTCGCCCGCCTCCGCAAGTCCGGCGCCAAGGGCACCGAATGGATCCGCCCCGACTGCAAGTCGCAGGTCGCCGTGCGCTACGAGGACGGCGTGCCCGTCGCCATCGAGAACGTGGTCATCTCGACCCAGCACACGGCCGACGTCTCCCATCGCCAAATCGAGAAGTTCTGCATCGAGCAGGTCATCCGCAAGGTCCTCCCGAAGGCCCTCGTCGGCAGCAAGACCGAGTACCTCATCAACCCGACCGGTCGCTTCGTCGTCGGCGGCCCGCAGGGCGACTGCGGCCTGACCGGCCGCAAGATCATCGTCGACTCCTACGGCGGCATGGGTCGCCACGGCGGCGGCGCCTTCTCCGGCAAGGACCCGACCAAGGTCGACCGCTCCGCGGCCTACATGGCCCGCTGGGTCGCCAAGCACATCGTCGCGTCCGGCGCCGCCGAACGCTGCGAACTGCAGGTCGCCTATGCGATCGGCCATCCCGAGCCGACCAGCATCCACCTCGACACCTTCGGCACGGGCGCCGTGGCCGACGAGGTCATCCTCGCCGCGGTGAAGAAGACCTTCCTCTTCAACCCCGCTGAGATCATCCGCCAGCTCGACCTGCGCCGGCCGATCTACCGCGCCAGCACCCACTACGGCCACTTCGGCAAGAAGGGCCTGCCGTGGGAGACCACGTCGAAGCTCCCGGCCTTCGTCCGGGCGATCAAGGCCAACGTCCGCTGACCCGCCGCCAACCCCCAACCGCCAACCGCTAACCGCTAAACCCTTACTCTACCTATGTCCAAAAAATTCGCCGATTTCAAAGTGGCCGACCTCGGCCTCGCCGATTGGGGCCGCAAGGAGCTCCAGGTCGCCGAGCATGAGATGCCGGGCCTGATGGCCCTGCGCGCCAAGTACGGCAAGAAGAAGCCCCTCAAGGGCGTCCGCATCGCCGGCTCGCTCCACATGACCATCCAGACGGCCGTCCTCATCGAGACGCTCGCCGACCTCGGCGCCGACGTGCGCTGGGCCTCCTGCAACATCTTCTCCACGCAGGACCACGCCGCCGCCGCCATCGCGAAGGCCGGCATCCCCGTCTTCGCCTGGAAGGGCGAGAACCTCGTCGAGTACTGGGAGTGCACCATGCGCGCGCTCACCTGGCCCAACGGCGACGGCCCCGAGCTGATCGTCGACGACGGCGGCGACGCCACCCTCCTCATCCACAAGGGCTATGAGCTCGAGAACGGCTCCAAGTGGGTCGACACCAAGTCCGAGTCCGAGGAGGAGCAGATCATCAAGAACCTGCTCAAGAAGGTCGCCAAGCAGCGCCCCGGCCACTGGCACAAGGTCGTGAAGTCCTGGAAGGGCGTCTCCGAGGAGACCACCACCGGGGTCAAGCGCCTCTACCGCATGCTCGAGGAAGGCTCCCTGCTCGTCCCGACCGTCAACGTCAACGACACCGCCACCAAGTCGAAGTTCGATAACCTCTACGGTTGCCGCGAATCCCTCGTGGACGGCATCAAGCGCGCCACCGACGTCATGGTCGCCGGCAAGGTCGCCTTGGTCATCGGTTACGGCGACGTCGGCAAGGGCTCGGCCCAGTCGCTCCGCGGCCTCGGCGCCACGGTCCAGATCGCCGAGATCGACCCGATTTGCGCGCTCCAGGCCGCGATGGAAGGCTTCCGCGTGGTGACCGTCGAGGATACGCTCGGCACCACCGACATCTACGTCACCGCCACCGGCAACAAGGACATCATCACGCTCGAGCACCTCACCAAGATGAAGGACCAGGCGATCGTCTGTAACATCGGTCACTTCGACAACGAGATCCAGGTCGTTCGCCTCAACGCCCACAAGGGCGCCAAGAAGGACACCATCAAGCCGCAGGTCGACCGCTACACGTTCAAGGACGGCCGCCAGCTCTACATGCTCGCCGAAGGCCGCCTCGTGAACCTCGGCTGCGCCACCGGCCACCCGAGCTACGTGATGTCGACCTCCTTCACGAACCAGGTCCTCGCCCAGCTGCACCTCTGGGAGACGCGCGCCACCGCCAAGCCCGGAGTGGTCGTCCTGCCGAAGCACCTCGACGAAGAAGTCGCCCGCCTCCACCTCGGCAAGCTCGGCGCCAAGCTCACCCAGCTCACCCCGGCTCAGGCCGCATACATCGGCGTCAAGCAGGCCGGTCCTTTCAAGCCCGACAACTATCGTTATTAAGAGGCAAGTTGACCCGTTGATCGGTTGGCCAGTTGATAAGTGAATGATCAGGGCGCCCGAAGGGCGCCCTTTCTGTTGGGTAGCCGGTGCGTTGCTAGGCTTGGGTGCCGACGGCTAAGCACCAGGGTCACCGGGCCGACTGTGAGTCATCACGGTCAGACCGAAAACCACTCGGTGTAGGGTGAAAAGCCTAACACTAAAAGGTTCAGGGAAACTCAGGTATTGGCACCATGGTTGGTGTCATGAAAACCTTACGTCCCGCCCTCGCTTTCCTAGGGTCCATGTCCGTCTTGGTCGCGACGGAGCAAAAGCCCATCCTCATCCAAGTGCCCAGTCGGCCGCCGGTCTTCATCAGCGCACCCTTCGGTGACGGACTGCGGCCCGGCTCCCTTCGACGGGAGCCGATCCTGGTCATCCAGCGCTGTGGCCAGGCGAACGTCCCGGCCGTGGATGAAAACGGACGTCCCGTCCACGGCACTGTTCCGCGAATCTTGGTGCGCCAACAGCCCGCTACCACGCCGCTCGGGTTCGCTTCCCCGCTGGATGCGAACGCACTCACCGATCGGTCGGCTCAGGCGGTCATGAGAAAAATCGAGGCCGAGCGGCGTCGGCTGGTCGGCACAGATGGTAAAACACCCCGCGCGGCCTATGGTCAAAGCCGCCGTATCAAGGAGGAGTGCCTGAGGGTGCAGGCGGAACTTCTCCGGTTGAGCCGCCCAACGGTGCCGCCGGCCACCTCGGCCGACCAAGAGAGCCTCATCACGCAATACCTGGAACAGGCGCGGAGGCTCGAAGCGCTGCGCCAAGCCAGCCAAAGCGTCTGTCCCCAAAGTCTGACCGGCTTGGGCGCAAGCCCGGCCGAGCGTCAGGCGGAGGCGGTCTTGAATGACCTGCAGTCCAGGCGGGATGCCGCGGCGTTCAGTTATCTCACCCGCGACCCGCTTCTCGCGGGAAAGAGCCCGTTCAAGGCTGCCCTCGATTGCGCCGACCTGGTCGTCCAATCCCTCGACCAAGCCATGACCATTGCCCGATGGCCGAGGAAATAGGCCGACCGGCGAGCGTCTGGGCGGGAGGCGGCGCGCGCGAGTCCCTGCCTGCTTGCTCCGGTGGGTTAGTCGGTTAGGAATAGCAGAACCCCCACGATGAGCCTCCAAGACGCCCGCCAAAAACTCCGCAATGAATTGGAAGCACCGGCGCCGCTGCGGGCGTTCGGCACCGGCTGGATCAGCGGCGTGGCCGGGCTCGCCCTCGGCCTGATCGGGCTGGCCTTGGTGGTCTCGATGCGTGCGCCCGGCCAGTTCGCGATGCCCGAACTGACGGCCCTGCATGCTAATCACTGGTTCAAACTGGGCATCCTCGTCATTCTTCTGCTGGGCTTCGCTGCTTCGGTGCTGAGTCTCGCGCTCCGGACCTCCAAATTGCTCGGTACTCTCGGCGCCGTCGCCGCTTTGTTGGCCGCCCTTCTGGGTGGCTCTGCTTCGCCAGCGTTGACCCCCGATCCGACGCCCCTTTTCTTGGGACTGGATTGGTTCGCGCTCAACGTCCTGTTCACCGGCCTCATCTTCATCCCGATGGAGCGGATCAGTCCGCTTCGCGCGGAACAGCCCCTCTTCCGCGACGAATGGCGCGAGGATTTGTTCTACTACCTGGTCAGCAGTTTCATGGTGCAGGTGCTGGCCTTCGTCAGCTTCGCCCCGGCGAAGTGGGTGGCGGCCGCCTCCGCCTTGGTCTCTTTGCAGCAGTGGGTCGCCGGCCTCCCCTTCGTGGTCCAACTGGTCGCGATCATGTTCCTGACCGACTTCGTCCAGTATTGGGTGCACCGCGCCTTCCACCGCGTGCCTTGGCTCTGGAACTTCCACGCCGTGCACCACTCGGCGCAGCACATGGACTGGATGGCCGGGGCGCGCATGCACTTCCTCGAGATCCTCATCTTGCGCACGTTGACGGTCATCCCGATGTTCGCCCTGGGGTTCGCCCCGACCGTGGTGAACGTCTACATCCTGCTGGTCTACCTTTATTCGACCTTCATCCATGCGAACCTCAGCTGGCGCCTGCCCGTCGTCGACCAGTTGCTGGTGACCCCCCGCTTCCACCATTGGCACCACGGCATCGAGAAGGAGGCCATCGACGTCAATTTTTCGATCCACTTCCCGCTCTTCGACCGGCTTTTTGGCACACATTACCTACCCAAAGACCAATGGCCGGCCGGCTACGGTATCGAAGGCCATCCGGTGCCCAAGGGTTACTGGGCGCAGTTGCTCTACCCGTTCCGTCGTCGGTAAAGCCGAGGAGCCATTTAAAATTTTTCGCCGCGGGCGTCCGTTACCACG
Organism: uncultured Opitutia bacterium; assembly: GCA_903882335.1. Classification (GTDB taxonomy): domain Bacteria; phylum Verrucomicrobiota; class Verrucomicrobiia; order Opitutales; family UBA953; genus UBA953. Next base: position 8,645 of record CAIRWP010000349.1, read on the forward strand.
GACGCCCGTTTTGTTTTAAGCCAGCAGAGCCGAAAGGTTTGGTTACCGATGAAGCGCCTGATGTAACCGCGGCTCGATATCCGCCGTGAGCGTTCGGCCGGCCG
>CAIRWP010000350.1 GCA_903882335.1 uncultured Opitutia bacterium
ATCGGACGGCTCGGAGAGCCGTCCCTACCTAAACTCACCTCTTGTCAACCGGCCAACCGATCAACCGGTCAACTAATCTTCGGCCTCTGGCCAACCGGCCAACTGATCAACGGGTCAACTCTTTGGCTTCGCTCAATCAAACAACACCGCATCGGCCGGCCGGCGGCGACGCGCCCAGAGGATCCGCCACTTGAGCACCTGACGCATGAGTTTGGAGGAACCGCGGTGGCCTGAAGTCAGGTAATGGCGGTCGTAACGTTCGTCGGCGACGACCGGTGGTTGGTCCGACCAATCGTCAGCCGGGTCGTAAGCGAAGGCCGGTGCCGCCCAAGGGCGGCCACCCTTGCCGAAATGCGTGCCCGTGCCGTCAAAGCCGATGTTTAGGATGAGGTTGCGACCGGGGACGACCGTGAGCTGGCCAGCGCGCAGCGCCTGGACCATGAACTGATAATCCCAGACCGTTCGAACTTTGCCGTCGGCGATCGCTTGGAACTTGCGGCGCAGGAAGTCCACCGCATTGGGATGGAGCCGGCGCGTCCACGGCTCGTCCTCGCGGACCGGCTCGGGGATGAAGGTGAACCGATCCCAGGTTCGCTTCCAGGTGGCCCAGCCCCAGCAAGAGGTGACGCGGCTGAAGCCGTGCGACGCAGGCAGGTCGACCAGCGGGGCCATGTTGGAGCCCGCGATCAGGCCGATACGCGGGTCGTCGCGGTGACGTTCCAGCATCGCGGCGGCGAAACGGAAGAAGGCCGGCGTCGGCAGGCAGTCGTCCTCCAGGATGATACCTTCGCCCGCCTCGCCCAGGAACCAGGTAATCGCGGAGCTCACGCCGGGGCCGCAGCCGAGGTTGGACTCGGGGAAGCGCGTGTGCACCTCGCAAGGCCAGTCGACGCCGCGAAGGAGGTCCCGGACCGCGGCGACCCTTTCGGTTTCGCCCGGGCGGTCGGGGCGCGGGGCGTCGCAGGCGAAGAACAGCTGCGCCGGGCGCGCGGCCCGCACGGCCGTGAAGACCCGGCGGGTGGTCTCGGGGCGATTGAAGGCGACGATGAGAACCGCGGGGCAGCTCACGGGACTAGAGGCTGGCGATGACGTGCGCCACCTGCTCATCGGTCATCACCGGGCTGATCGGGAGCGAGACTACTTCGCGATGGATGGCTTCCGTGAGCGGGAACCGCAGATGGCCGAGTTCCTGGGCGTAGGCCTGCTGTTGATGCGGCGCGACCGGGTAATGGATGGCCGTATGCACACCGCGGTCGAGCAGGCGCTGCTGGAAGGCGGCGCGCGCGGGGACCCGGACGACGAAGAGGTGCCAGACGTGGGAATCCTCGCCGGCGCGGACGGACGGTAGGCTCACGGAGGCGATCTTGATCTCGCGACGGTAGCGCGCGGCGATCTCGCGGCGGCGGGCGTTGTCGGCGTCGATGTGCCTCAATTTCACGCGGAGCAAGGCCGCCTGCAGCTCATCGAGGCGATCGTTTGGGCCTTGGACCAAATTCTGATACTTCACGTGCGAACCGTAGTTGCGGAGCGCGCGGACCATCTCGGCCAACTTCGCATCCTTGCAGGTGAGCGCGCCGGCATCGCCGAGCGCGCCGAGGTTCTTGCCGGGGTAGAAACTGAACGCCGCGGCATCGCCCCAGGCGCCGGCCTTGACGCCACCGATGTGGGCTCCGTGGGCCTGGGCGGCGTCCTCGAGCAGGAGTAACCCGCGTTCGCGGCAGAGCTGCGCGATCGCCGGCATGTCGGCCAGCTGGCCGTAGAGATGAACCGCCAGGACCGCCTTCACGTCCGGCGTGAGCGCAGCGGCGAGTTGCGCAGCCCCGAGATTGAAAGTATCTTCGTCAGGCTCGACGAGCACCGGGCGAAGCCGGTTCTCCGTGATGGCCAAGATCGAGGCGATGTAGGTGTTGGCCGGGACCGCGACGCCATCGCCGTCCTTGAGCAGGCCGAGTTCCTTCCAGCCGCGCAGGGCGAGGATGAGGGCCGAAAGTCCGTCGGAAGTGCCGACGCAGTGCGGCGAGCCGACCCAGGCGGCGAACTCCGCCTCGAAGGCCTTCACCTCTTCGCCAAGGATGTACCATCCGGAGTCGATGACGCGGGCGGCGGCGGCCTTGAGCTCGGCGGCGTGCCGGGCGTTGATGGTTTTGAGGTCGAGGAAGGGGACTTGCATGGGATCAGAGAGGGCGAATGACTTTGGCGGGGTTGCCCGCGGCGATGACGCCGGGGGGGATGGAGCGGACAACGACCGAGCCTGCCCCGATGACGCTGTCTTTACCGATAGTCACGCCTTTGAGGATGATGGACCGGCTGCCTACAAAGACGTTGTCTTCGATGTGCACCGGAGAAATCAAGGGGGCCTGATGATGCCGGCCCGCTACAGACAGTGCGTGGGCGTCCGAATCCATGATCAGCACGCCGTCGCCGATGAGGCACCGCTCGCCGATCGTCACCCTGCTTTCGGCTATTACCTGAACATTATTGGAAAAAGAGGTTCCTGCTCCGACCTCGATTACGGCGCCTTTAGACCTGGCCTGAAGCCTCACCATACCGTCACCCGCGATCGGGGCCGGCAGAAAACCGACGCTCACTCCACGGCCGATAGAAACCAGGCCTAGGCCGTCACACTTAAGCGGCACATTGATCCAGAGCTTTCCTTCGGCTTTGACTTGTCCTGTTCGGCCATTGAAGCGGAAGGCGGCGTATCTGCATCGTTTGCAGATACTATCGTACATCCTTAAGCAGAACCTTATCATGCGACAATCCGGGCCGGATTACCCACCACGGTGACGCCGGGAGGGATGTTCTTGGTCACGACGGAGCCGGCGCCGACCATGGCACCTTCGCCGATGGTGAGACCGGGCAGGATGGTCGCGTTGGCGCCGAGGGAGGCGCCCTTCTTGACGAGGGTCGGAAGCAACTGGGCCGCGGCATTGCGCGAGCGAGGCTGCAGGTCGTTGGTGAAAGTGACGTTTGGCCCGACGAAAACGTCGTCTTCGAGCGTGATGCCGTCCCAGAGCTGGACGCCGCACTTGACCGTGACGCGGTCGCCGAGGACGACCTTGTTCTCGATGAAACAATGCGAGCAGATATTGCAGTCGCGACCGATGACGGCGCCAGGCAGGACTACCACGTACTGCCAGATCCGAGTACCCTCCCCGATCTGCTTCGTCTGCACGTCGGAATTAGGATGAATGAACATGGCGGGTAAAGGCTTCGCGGCTTCGCAGGTAGTCGGTCTCATCATAACCATGTGAGGCCAAGACGGACAGGACGGCGCCATCATGCAGCGGGGTCAATTCGACCCAGTGGCCGGGCGGCACATGCAGCCCTTGGGCGGGCGTGGCAAGATTCCAGGCACGCACTCCAGTGCCGTCATCAGTCGTGACGGAGAATCCGCCGGCCATAGCCACGAGGAACTGGTGGCAGGCCTTATGCGCATGGCCACCGCGCGCCACGCCGACCTTCAGCTCGAATAGATGGAATTCACGTCGGACCTCGAATGGAAATTGTTTCCCGGTCTCACCGAAAGCCAAAGCACCGCGTTCATCGCTCCTCACTGGCAATTCGATCAGCTGGCAGGCAGCAGTCATCGCGGCTGGCCGACGAGGCCTTTCAGGTATTCGCCGTAGCCCGACTTGGCGATGGGCTCGGCGAGCTTGAGCAGCTGGGCGTCGTCGATGTAGCCGCGGCGCCACGCGATCTCCTCGATGCAGCCGATCTTGAAGCCTTGGCGGGCTTCGACGATCTGCACGAACTGCGAGGCCTGCAGGAGGGAGTCGAAGGTGCCGGTATCGAGCCAGGCGGTGCCGCGCGGGAGGACCTTGACGCTCAGCTTGCCCTGACGGAGATACTCGCGGTTGACGTCGGTGATCTCGTACTCGCCACGCGCCGAGGGCTTGAGCGCCTTGGCGATGCCGACGACGGAGTTGTCGTAGAAATAAAGCCCGGGGACGGCGAAGCTGGACTTCGGCGCCTTGGGCTTCTCCTCGATGGAGACGGCTTTGCCGGCCGCGTCGAACTCGACCACGCCGAAGCGCTCGGGGTCCTTGACATGGTAGGCGAAGACGACGCCGCCCTGCGGCTGGCGGCAGGACTTGAGGAGTTCGCCGAAGCCGGCGGAGTAGAAGATATTGTCTCCCAGGACGAGGCAGACGTCGTCGGCACCGATGAACTTCTCGCCAAGCACGAAAGCCTGGGCGAGTCCGTTCGGGACGGCCTGTTCGACGTAGTCGAAGCGGCAGCCGATGCGCGAGCCATCGCCGAGGACTTCCCGGAAGCGCGGCAGATCCTGCGGGGTGGAGATGATGAGGATCTCCCGGATGCCCGCCAGCATGAGCACAGACAGCGGGTAGTAGATCATCGGCTTGTCATACACCGGCAGGAGCTGCTTGCTCATGACCTGGGTCAAGGGATGCAGACGAGTGCCGGAACCGCCGGCGAGGATGATGCCTTTCATGAGAGTCAGATTTTGCCGAGTCGCTCGAGGCGATAGGATCCGTCGAGGATGCCTTGGATCCACGCGGGGTTGTCGAGATACCAGCG
>CAIRWP010000351.1 GCA_903882335.1 uncultured Opitutia bacterium
CGGACGATTTCCTCACCGACCTTCAGCCAGTTGGTCTCGATGGTCGCGCCGCGCTCACCGACGGACGGGAACTTGCCGCGGCGCGTATCCTCGGAGGGCAAGACCTGTCCGGGCGCGAGCCGGAGGCGCAGGGTCGTCGCCTTCGCGTCGACCGCGCCGACGAGCTTACCCTCGCCCCAGGCAGCCAGCCGCGGGTCGGGCTTGGCGCCGACGCGGCGCGGGTCCGACTTCCCGATGCCGGCGGAGATGGAGTGGAGCGCGAGGTACATCCCGGCGGCCCGCACTTCCTCGGCGAACGCGCGGAGGTCCGCCTCGCCCCGGGGAAAGACCGCCGGGTTGACGTCGACATGCGAGTGCTTGTCCGGCCAGAAGGCGTCGGGTCGCCAGACGTCGGTGAAGAGGTAGATCTGGCGGAGATTCGCTCGGCGGGCCTGCGCGAGCCCGGCGCGTAGCTCGGCAGGCGTCTTGGCCGCGAGGATCAGCTGCGAGCGATCGGCGAAACGGCCCTGCCACTCGCGCACCCACGTCCGGGCCCGGGCGAGATCCCACGGCCCCTCGACCTGCGGGTGCGGCAGACCTTCCTCGACCCACAGGCGCAGCAAGGTCTCATCCTCGTCCTCGTCGCCGGTGCGCTCATACAGCGCGAACCCACCCTGCGGGTTGGAAGGATGGCGATTCCACAGGGCCGGCCAGGTCACGCGCAGGGGGCCGGCACCGCCGGTCGTCTCCGTCATGTAATCCAAAGGCAGCAGCCGGAGGTCGGGGCCGCCGATCAACGTGAAGCGTAACGACTCGCGCTCGGAGGGTTCGATCCCGCGCAGCTCGCTCAGACGGAACGCGAGGTGCCGCTCCCCGGCCCGCACGACGAAGACCACGGCAGGCTGACCACGGGGGGCGGCGAACTCGACCCGCCCGTCCGCGAGGCGACGCACCACCGGCAAAGGCGTCGCGGTGCCGTCCGGATCCACAAGCGCGAGTCCTTCGTGCCGGGCACCGGGTCGGAGCAAGGCCGCGCCATCCGCGGTCCGCACCGCGCCCACCGCCCCGCCCTGCTCGTCGAACTTCAGGGTGAAACGGCCGCACGGCAGGACGACCTCGCCGGCCACGAGCGCCGCCCACGCGAGGAGGAGAGGGAGCAGGCGACGGCACATGGGCGACTTGGTTGCTAGCGCCCCCGCAGGCCGTGGCAAGGGCGACCGACTCAGGCCGTCACCGGGGCCGACTTCGCCGCCTGGGCGACGAGGTGATCACGGAACGCGGCGGCGAGCGGCGAGAGTCTCCGGCCGGCGGGATGGACGATCAGCCAGCTGGACTGCAGCGGGAAGCCTTCGACCTCCAGCGTGATGAGGTCGCGACGCGCCCCGGCCCGCAGCGCGTGCTCCGAGAGGATGGCCAGACCCATGCCGCCGGCGACGGCTTCGAGGATGGCCTCGTTGCTGCCCAGTTCGAACCTGATCTCCCGTGTCCGGCGGTGGCGTCGGAAGAAATCGTCGACGGCCAGACGTGTGCCCGAACCGGGCTCGCGGGCGATGAAGCGCTCGGCGAGCAGATCGTCGACGCTCAGGCGTCCGCGCTTGGCCAAGGCATGCCCACGCGGAGCGACCACGACCAGCGGGTTCGGCATGAAGACCTGGCTAGTGAGCGCGAGCCCCTCGGGCGGGCGCGACATGATATAGAGATCGTCCTGGTTCGCGCGCATCCGCTCGATGACCCCGTCGCGGTTGAGCAAGGCCATCGCGACCTCGACCTTGGGCCGATTGGCGCAGAAGGAGCCGATCAGGCGCGGAGCGAAATACTGCGCGGTGTTGACCATGGCGACCCGGAGCAGTCCGGACTCCCCACCCTGCAGCGCCTGAACGGACTGCTCGAAAGCGGTCCACTCGGACCGCACCCCTTGCGCGGCTTTCGCGAGTTCCTTGCCGACCTCGGTGAGGTAGACCTTGCGGCCGATCACTTCATAGAGAGGCATGCCGACCGCTTCCGTCAGGTCGCGCAGGTGGACGGAGGCGGTGGGTTGCGTGACCTTGGTATCCCGCGCCGCGGCGCTGATACTGCCGGTCGCGACCAAGGCCCGAAAGATCTCCAATTGCCGGAAAGTGACGTTCATAATACTATCTATGCTAATTCAATATAGGATAGTATTAGGTCAATCCTTTAACCACCCCAAGCTGCCCGGCGCCGGCATGGGGTCTGGCTTCGTCTCGCGCAGCGATGACGTGCCTGACCTCATGCCGCCCAGGTAGGGCTGACCGTCCCCGGTCGGCCGCGGATCGTCGTGCGGACCAGCCGGGACGCTGGTCCCTACCCGCGCGCGCTGAGCGCGCGAGCGGTTGGGGGTTAGCGGTTGGCGGTTGGGTCAGGAGGCAACAGGTGCGCCCTTGCCCGCGTGTCACCTCTACCTCCTTCAGGTAGGGCTGACCGTCCCGGTCGGCCGCCGGCATGGGGTCTGGCTTCGTCTCGCATAGCGATGACGTGCCTGAACTCATGCCGGTATCCCGCGAATGCGGACCAGCCGGGACGCTGGTCCCTGCCGGGATGGACCGCTTGCCGGCCTGAGCTCCGACTTCTCCGGGCACAAAAAAGGCCACCCGAAGGTGGCCTTCGATCGCAAAACCCACTGACGGTTAGTCGACGTTCTGCGCGGTCAGGAACATGCCCTTGCCGAGCGAATTGAAGAAGGCCTGGTAAGGGGCCGGGTCCGTGACCGCCTGCTCCTGGTACTGGGCGTTGGCCCGGACCAGCAGTTGCTTGGCGTTGCGGGGACGGACGCTCACGGACATGCGCAGAGCATAGCCATCCAGCTTGGTCCCGGTGACGGTGCCGAGCTCAAGGTCGGCCTTCTCGATGACGAAGCCGAGGTCCTGAAGGGTGGCGATCACGGTGCGCAGGGTCTTCGCCTTGTCGGTCGTATCAAAGGCCCGGCTCTGGATCTGGCGCAGCTGGACTTGGTTTTCGCCGGCATCCAGGGCGGCGCTGGTGGAATTATTGACGCAACCACCCAGGCAGGCGGCGACGGCGAGGAGGCAAACAGGTAGTTTCATGGGTTAGATTTTTTGGGCTTCGAGGAAGACCGACTTGGAGAGTTTTTCGAAGAACTGCTGGTAGAGCTCCGGCTCCCGGAGACCTTCTAGGCGCGTGAGTTGGCCGTAGCTGTTCCAGACGGCACGCTGGAAGGTGGCGCGGACGACCCATTCCTTCCCCTCCTTGCCGGCGACGGGCTTGATGACGATGCAGATGCGGATCTTCTGAGAGCGATCCATCGAGTTGGCCGCGTTGGCCCCGAAGAGGAGGGCCATCGCCACGCGCCCGCCGGTGTCGCCGGCTTCCCGGTTCTTGGAAGCCACCATGACGCCCAGCGGGGTGGCGGACTCGTCAATTGTGAAGCCCATGTCCTGGACGACGCCGGAGCACGCGGAGAGGATTTCGATCTCCTTGCCGCCGGCGAAGCGGCGGGACTCTAGGAGACGTCGTTCCAGCGTATCCGGCTGGAGTGCCAGGGCATCGTCGGGGATGCGGTTTTGGCAGCCGACGACGCCGAGGGCGGCAAGCAGGAAAAGGCAGAGGCGGGGCATCGGACTCAGAACTTGGAGGTGTGGTAGGCGAGGTCGCGGACCTTGCCGGCCTTGTCGAACTTGACGATGATGGTGAGCGTGCTCTGGGAGCGCTCGGCGGCCGCGGCGCCGCCGCCTACGAAGAGGGTCAGGGGGCCGTTGGCGGCGGTGGCGCGCACCGAGGAGGTCACCCGGTCGTAGATCCAGACCTCGCGGCCTTCCTCGTCGGTCGAGACGATGTTCGGCGAGCCCAGCGCCTCGGCGACGCCGGCGTTGGGCATGCCGACCTTGATGCTCCGTTGGGCGGCGCCCACGGAAATGGTGGCCTTATCGTCCCCGCGGACGCTGTTGTGGACGTCCTGGGGGTTGAGGCAGCCGGTCAGCGAACCGAGGGCGAGGAGCAGGGGTAGTCGGGCGAGATGCATGCCCCGGGACACTCCCCGCTTCCCGCCGACCTGCAAGCCATATTTTGTTTAAGAATATTATATTGTATTCACACGAGTTTATGCAAGAAATATTCTTGCCGCGGGCGTCGATGCCCGGAAGATGACCCGGCCATGAAATACCTCCCCCTCCTCCTCGCCACGGCCGCCACGGCTTCGGCGGCCTCCGGCCTCGGCGGTCCCGACGTCAACGCGCCGTCCTACAACCGCCTCGGGCTGACCGGCGACTTCACCAACAACGACGGCCGCGCGGTCGACGTGAGCTTCAGCGTCGCGCTGGGCGAGACCGTCTTCCTGGCGGGCCAGACCTCCCTCTACGGCCGGCTCGACGGCGTCGACTCCACGCTGACCGGCGTCGGCATCGGCTTCCGCTTCCGCCCCACGCAGTCGTCCACGCTGCACGTCGAACTCGGCGGGGCCCACCTCCAGTACGCCAACGCGATCGGCATCGAGTCGGGCTTCGTCGGCCTCGGCTATCGCGTCCGTCTGGCCCCTTCGGTCGAGATCGACACCGGCTTCCGCAAGTTCATCGCGGACGGCCCTCTCTCCGTCGACCAGGCTTCCCTCTCGGTCTCGGCCCTGTTCTTCCTCACGAACTCCTTCTCGCTCGACCTCAACCTGGGCAAGGATTTCCAAGGGGATAAGTCGACCCGCTACGGCTTTGGTCTGACCTGCCACTACTGATCCGCCGCTTCATAGCCCTCTCGACGCACCGTGGCCGCCTGGCTACGGTGCGTTTTTTTGGGCCGGACTCTCGACTCCTCGTCATCGTAAGTCGGCGGTGACGCTGGTCCCTACCTGGCGCGAACGGTGTTCGCGAGCGGTTGGGGGTTAGCGGTTGGCGGTTTGGCCGAAGAGGCTTCAGGTACGCGACTCAGTACTCCGTACTCTGTCATCTGTACTCCGTCTCCCAGGTAGGGCCGACCGTCCCGGTCGGCCGCCGGCATGGGGTCTGGCTTCGTCTCGCATAGCGATGACGTGCCTGAACTCATGCCGGTATCCCGCGAACGCGGACCAGCAGGGACGCTGGTCCCTACCCGCGCGCGCTTCAACCCGCCACGTAATCCACTACCAACGCCTTCTCCAGCACCCCGCCCAGCATCGCCACGAATTCCTGGTGGGCCGGCTCGTGCAGGTAGTGCTGCTCGAGCGCTTGCTTGGACGCGAAGGTGAGCGTGAAAATATGGGTGAAGCCCTGGTCCAGGCCTTCCGGGCTCACGTTCGTCCCGTGCTCGAACGCCTTCACCGCCGGCAACTTCGCCGGC
>CAIRWP010000352.1 GCA_903882335.1 uncultured Opitutia bacterium
CTCGGGATTCTTGACGGAGTGCGCCTCGTCGACGGCGACGAGATCGACGGGCCCGATCCGGTCGACCAGCTTGCCGAGGGTCGCGAACGTCGTAATGGCGACCCCGCCCTCGCGACGCCATTGCTCCAGCTCGTCGTCCCGATCAAAGCCATGGATGACGATGGCCCCGAGTTTCGTGTGCTTACGGACCTCGCGTTCCCAGTTGATGAGCACCGCATTGGGGGCCACGACGAAGAAGTGGCGCTTCCCTTGGACGGCAAGGTGGCACATCGCCGCGAGCACCTGCACGGTTTTACCGAGCCCCATGTCATCCCCGAGCAGGGCGCGCCGCTGGTGGATCAGGTACTGCGTGCCGAACAGCTGGTAACGACGGAGCGTCGCGGTGAGGAGGGAGAGGTCCAGTTTCGTGGCCTCGACCGCATCGGCGATCTCGGCCGGGAGACCGCCGCGCTGATCCGCGGGGGCGACGGGTCGGACCGCCGGCCCGGGCGACCCCGGGCCCGCGCCTTCGATGAGCACGATGAAGCCCGCGGCATTCTCGCCGTAGCGGCGCCAGACCTCGGCCTCGTCGACCACCAGCTCGCGCGCGTAGCGATTCAGCAGGCGGGCTTCGGCCAGCAACGCGGCGGCCTCGGACCGGAGATTCGTCTCATGCGCGGCATGGGCCGCGCGCTTGGCCGCGGAGAAGAAATGCTCGCCAGGCACGGTGCCGTCGCGGAACAAGGCCACCTCCCGACGGAGGGCCTGGCGTCGACGCTCGACCCCTTCGGCGCGGGCGGGAAATTCTCGCAGCAGGATCTCGTAACGAGCCACCGCGAGCAGCAACGCGGCGTCGCCCGGGCGTCGCTCATCCGGATCCGGCATGACCCGCACCGCGGTCCGCGCGTCATCGAGGAAGGCCTGCGTGGCGGAGACCGCCGCGGCCGCGGTGACTTCGCCGATACCTTCGCGGGCCATCAAGGAGGACAGGCCCTGCCCTCGGAGTTCAGCCACGGTGCGGAACCCGGCGGCTTGGAGCGGCCCGACCCGCGCGCCGAAATCCGCCAAGGCGTCGACCGGGGTCGCGGCGGCCACGGCGGTCAAGGTCGCTTCGACGAGGGCATCCCGGGCAGCGACGATGGCGGCCTTCGCGGCCGGGATTACCCGCGCGACTTGCGCGGCCTCGAGTTCCGCGGCCTCCGCCTCACGGAAGAGCGGACCACGACCGCCCTTGGCCTGGTAGGCCGAGGAGAGCGCAGAGAAGTAACCGGAGAGCGGGCCGAGCATGGTCTTATTCGACGATCAGGACGCCGCGCATGATCTGCGCGTGCCCAGGGAAGGTGCAAAGGTACGGGTAACGGCCCGGCGTCTTGGGGGCGTTGAAGTAGACCGTCGTCCGCTGGCCCGCGTCGAGGAGACGCGTATGGCAAAGGATGTCCGGCGACTCGGGTACGTAATGGCGGGAATACGCATCTGGCTCCGCCGCCATCTTGGCGGAGAGCAACGAGACCGTCTCGAGGGCGTCCGGCTTGGTCAGCACCCAGTTATGCGGCATCGAATCGGGGTTCACCACGGTGAGCGCGACGCCGCGGCCGGCCTTCACGCGGAGTTCCTTCTGCGCGAACTGCAGGCCGGTCGCGGTCTCGAGGGTGAGCTCCTGCGGGGGATTGCCGCAGACTTCCGTCTCCCAGCGGACCGGACGCATCGTAC
>CAIRWP010000353.1 GCA_903882335.1 uncultured Opitutia bacterium
GAAGGCGCGACCTGGTCGAAACCCGTCGACGTCAGCGGCGACCTCAAGCCGGCGGACGCGGTGACGTGCGCCTCGGGTCCGGGCATCGGCATCCAGCTGCGCCAAGGCGCCCACGCGGGCCGTCTCATGATCCCGTTCAACTCCCAGGACCCGAAGCGTAACTTCGTCAACTGGGTCGCCTTCAGCGACGACGCCGGCAAGACCTGGAAACGCGGCGACGAGGTACCGCAGGAAGGCATGCAGCTCAACGAGGTGCAGGTCGCCGAAGCCGCCGACGGGTCGGTCTACCTCAACTCCCGCCGCTGGAAAGGGACGTCGCTGCGCAAGGCCGCGTGGTCGCAGGACGGCGGCGCGACCTGGACGAAGGCGGTCGATGACGCCGCCCTGCCCGAGCCGACGTGCCAAGGCTCGCTGCTGGCGGCCAAGCACGCGGGGAAACCGGCGATCTTCTTCCTGAACCCGGCCGGCAAGGGCCGGGCCAACGGCACCCTGCGCCGCTCCGACGACGGCGGCAAGACGTGGGCCGAATCCACCCTCCTCTTCCCGGGACCGTTCGCCTACAGCTCGATGGCCCAGGTCGGCGCCGACCTCGGCGTGCTCTACGAGCCGAACAGCAACACGGTCGTCCTCTACCGCGCCATCACCGGCGCCGGAATCGAAGGCCGGTGAGCGGTCCGCGGTCGAGCCTCGCCCTGACGCTGCTGGCGATCGCCACGCGCGCGGCCGAGTTCGACCCCTGGTTCGGCGACGGGATGGTGCTCCAGCGCGACCAGCCGATCGTGGTGCGCGGCACCGCCCGCGCGGGCGCCGCGGTGCTGGTGCGGCTCGGCGACGTGGGCATCGGCGTCGATGCGGATGCCGACGGACGCTGGACGGCCCGCTTCCCCGCGCGACCGGCCTCGACCCGGCCCGTGGAACTGGAGGCGAAGGACGGGGTGGCGGACGCGCGGCTGGGCGATATCCTCGTCGGCGACGTCTGGCTCACCGCGGGCCAGTCGAACATGGAGTTCCCGCTGCGTCGCGAGGCGCATGCGGCCGAGGAACTACCGAAGGCGACCGCGGCGCTGGTGCGGCTCCGCCATCATGCCTTCGCCGGGCAATACCACGGGGCGACGCGGCTCGACGCCGAGACGATCGCGCGGCTGACCCCGGAGCGGTTCTTCGCAGGCTCCTGGCAGCGCTGCTCGCCGGAGAGCGCGGCCGAGGTGTCCGCCGTCGGCTACTACTTCGCCCGGCGCGTCGCCGCCACGACCGGGGTGCCGGTCGGGCTCGTCAATTACGCGGTCGGCGGCGCGCCCATCGAGAGTTTCATCTCCGCCGACGCGCTGCGCCGCAGCCCGGACTTCGGCCGGAAGGTCGCCGGCGACTGGCTCGCCAACGAGTCCCTCGACGGCAGCTTCGTCCGGCTGCGCGCCCGCCAGCACCTCGCCGGGGCGACGCGCGCGCCCAAGGATGCGCAAGGTCCGAACCATGGCTACAAGCCCGGCTTTGCCTGGGCCGCCGGCCCTGGCCGGATCACGGCTTACGCCATCAAGGGCGTCCTCTGGTACCAGGGCGAAAGCAACGCGATCCGCGCCGTGGACGTCGCGGAATACGCAGGGCTCATGAAGCTATTGGTCACCGACTGGCGCGAACAGTGGCGCGACCCGGGCCTGCCCTTCCTGACCTGCCAGCTGCCCGCCATCGCGGAACCCGCGCGGCTCCACTGGCCCCGCTTCCGTGAAGTCCAACGCCGGCTCGAGGAGTCGACGGAACGTTACGGGCTGGCCGTCACCTTGGACCTCGGGGCGCCGAAGGACGTGCACCCGAAGGAGAAGCGCGAGGTCGGCGAACGCCTCGCCCGCTGGGCGCTGTTCCACTGGTACGGCCACGATGAGATCCGGCCCTCGGGACCGCTGCCTACCCAGGCTGTCTACGACGGCCAGACCATCACGATCGCTTTCCGCTTCGGCCAGGGCCTGGCCTTCAAGCCCGGCGTGCCGCCGCAGCTCGAGGTGCTCTGCGAGGGGTCGGCGGACGCGGGCGAGTTCCGCCCCGCCGGCCCGGCCCGGATCGTCGGCGATCGGCTGGTGATCGACTTCCCCGCGGACCCGTCGGCGCCGCAGCGCGCACCGGTCGTCGTGCGCTACGCTTGGGCCATGAACGCGCAGGCGGCGCTGGTGAACGACGCCGGCCTGCCCGCGACGCCGTTCGAACTGCGGGTCAAGCGATGAAGTCCGCCGGAGCGGGGGCCGGCGCCTCGCCGTAGTAATCCCGGATGGCCGCGACCAGGAACGCCTTGATGTCCTTGGCGAGGAAGTTGCCGAAATCGATCTCCTGGCCCTGGGATGCGACGACGATCGCCATCACCGGACGCTTGTTCTCCTTGGCGCCGCGGTAGGCTTGGCGGACGACGACGTCCGCGCCGGTCGCCAGCTCCCACGTCCAGCCGAGCCCCGGGAAGAAGCGCCAGCGGACCCGCAGCCGCTCCGGCGTCAGCCGCACGCTGTAGCGCGAGACCGTGAAAGCCAGGCCGACGACGAAGAACGGGACGTAGAAGAGCCCGAGGAGCGCGAACATCCACCAGTCCGGGTTGGATACCAGCCGTCCGTTCACCTTCACGCTGCCTTGGGACATCCCGTAGAACATGAAACCGAAGTGGACGACCGTGAAGATCAGCCAGATCCAGCCGAAGCAGGACCCGAGCCGCGTGTCGTAGGTGATGGCCTCGCCTTCGATGGTCCGGCGGACCTTCGGGTGCCCCGCCTCGATCGAGACTCCCGGCGACGGCGCGGCGGCGTCGGCCGACTGGCCCTCCGCGCACCACGGGCAGAAGACCTCGCCGGCCCCACGCCCGGCGAAGACCTCCTCCGGGATGCCCTTGCCGCAGGCCACGCAGGGACGGGCGCTCATCGGGCGCCCTCCAGCATCTGCCAGCAAAGCAGTTTCTGACGGGGCATATGGAAGGGGCCCTTCCACATGTTGCCCTTGAGCTCGGTGGTCGGGCGACCCTGCCGGTCGAGGTAACCGTACCACTCGCCGCACTCCTTGTCCGGGAAATGCGCGTAGGTCCAATCGTGCACCTGGCGATGCATCTCGGCGTACTTCGCGTCCCCGGTCATCAGGTGGGCGAGGAGCGTGGCGATGATGGCCTCGTTATGCGGCCACCAGAACTTCATGAAATGCCAGTACTC
>CAIRWP010000354.1 GCA_903882335.1 uncultured Opitutia bacterium
GGCATCAGCCAGTCCTTCACCGTGGAGTCGACCAACGTCGACCGGATCCTCGCCTTCTCCCGGCAGGAATTGTTCCTCGAGGATAAGGTGGAGCTGTCCCGCGGCACCCCGTACTTCCGGCTGCTGAAGCTGAGCGAGGCCAAGAAGGAGCTGCTCGAGGCCGCCGCCCAGGATGCCCAGCGTCGCGCCGTCACCATGGTCAACGGTTCCGGCTCCAAGGTCGGCTCCCTGCTCGAGGCCTCCCAGGGGGTCATTCAGATCAGCGCCAAGGACCGCGTGGGCGAGTCCGACAGCAACAGCGTCGACCTTTATTCCATCGATAAGACCATCCGCGTGGTGGTCACGATGCGCTTCGAAATCGTGAAGGAATAGAGGCCGGAGGGGGTGGGGCGGACCTCGCCTCCGTCCTTGCTCTCCGCCCCGGGAGACCCTAGCGGTAAGGACGCTTTTCCAACATGTCCTCCCGCCCGCAGATGACTCCCCTCGAGGAGCTCCGTCACTCCGCCGCCCACATGCTGGGCGCCGCGGTCCTCCGCCTCTTCCCGGAGGCCCAGCTGGACATCGGGCCGCCCACCGACGCCGGCTTCTACTACGATTTCGATCTCCCGCATAACTTCACGGCCGAGGACCTGGTGAAGATCGAGGAGGAGATGCGCCGCATCGCCAAGGAAAACCAGAAGTTCGAGCGCTTCGAGTGCACCCGCGAGGAAGCCGAGCAGCTCCTCCGCGAGCGAGGCCAGGTCGCCTTCAAACTCGGCCGCCTCGCCGATGTCCCCGCCGGCGAGACCATCTCCTTTTACAAGAACGGCGAGTTCGTCGACCTCTGCGCCGGCACGCACGTCCGCTACAGCTCGCAGGTCAAGGCGATCAAGCTGCTCAGCATCGCCGGCACCTACCACCGCGGCGACGAGAAGAACAAGCAGCTGCAGCGCATCTACGGTACGGCCTTCCCGACGAAGGATGAGCTCGAGCAGCATCTCCAGCGCCAGGAGGAGGCCAAGAAGCGCGACCACCGCAAGCTAGGCAAGGAACTCAAGCTCTTCCACATCGACGAGAAGGTCGGCCAGGGTCTCATCCTCTGGACCCCGAACGGCGCGGTCGTCCGCCAGGAACTGCAGAACTTTATCTCCGAGCAGCTCTTCCGCACCGGCTACAAGCAGGTGTTCACGCCGCACATCGGCAACCTCGACCTCTACCGGACCTCCGGCCACTTCCCTTACTACAAGGACGCCCAGTTCCCCCCGCTCGTCGAGCGTGAGGCGATGGAGCTCCTGGCCAAGGAAGGCTGCGGTTGCGGCGAACTGACGAACCGCCTCGAGGATGGCACGGTCCAGGGCTTCCTCCTGAAGCCGATGAACTGCCCGCACCACATCCGCATCTTCGACTCCCAGCCGCACTCCTACCGCGACCTCCCGGTCCGCCTCGCCGAGTTCGGCACGGTCTACCGATGGGAGCAGTCCGGCGAGCTCAACGGCATGACCCGCGTCCGCGGCTTCACCCAGGACGACGGGCACCTCTTCTGCACCGAGGACCAGGTCGGCCAGGAGGTCCTCGGCTGCCTCGAGCTCGTGAAGGTCGTCCTGAAGACGCTCGGCCTGAACGACTACCGCGTGCGCGTCGGCCTGCGTAATCCGGACTCCAATAAATACACGGGCGACGCCGCCAACTGGGATAAGGCCGAGGCCGCCTGCCGCGCCGCCGCCGCCACGCTCGGCGTGGCTTTCACCGAGGAGGCCGGCGAGGCCGCCTTCTACGGTCCCAAGATCGACTTCGTCGTCCGCGACGTCATCGGCCGGGAATGGCAGCTCGGCACGGTGCAGGTCGACTTCAACCTGCCGATCCGCTTCGACCTTTCCTACACGGGCGCCGACAACAAGCCGCACCGTCCGGTGATGATCCACCGCGCGCCGTTCGGTTCGATGGAACGTTTCGTGGGTATCCTCATCGAGCACTTCGCGGGTGATTTCCCGACCTGGCTCTCCCCGGAGCAGGTCCGCCTGATCCCGCTGAACGACGACCTGAACGCCGATTGCGACGCGATGGCCGAGCAGCTCAAGGCCGTCAAGGTCCGCTGCACCGTCGACACCTCTGCCAATAAACTCGGCGCCAAGATCCGGTTTGCCGAGCTCGCCAAGGTGCCGCACATGCTCGTCGTGGGCGCCAAGGAGAAGGAGGCCGGCGTCGTCAACGTCCGCTCCCGCGCCGACAAGGCCTTCGAGGGCAACCGCACCTTGGCCGAGTTCATCGGCCTGGTGACCGCCGAGGTCGCGGAGCGCCGCCTCAAGGCCCATATCCCGACGGCCCCGGCCAAGCCGGCCGGTCCGGCGGCCTGACCTGCCCGCCTGCGGGGTTAGCCTGGCCCGGCTTGGGTCGGGCTTACTTTGTGGCCCGTCACCTGGTTTTAACGCCCGGTGCGGGTTTCCCGTTGCCCCGCCGGGGCCCGGAGGGGTAGGCAAGAGGCATGTCCTCGCCGCGTGAGACCTCCCGTCGTGATTTCCTGAAGTTCGCCGGACTCGGGGGCGTCGCCTTGGGCGCCGCGGCCGTCCCCGCCCTCGGCGCCGCCCCGCGCGAGGCCGCCGTCAACCTGCGCGCCGCCCAGGCGAAGAACGTGATCTTCCTGGTCGCGGATGGCATGAACCTCGCCGCGCTTTCCTTGGCCGACGCCTGGTCGCGACGCACCCGGTCCATGTCGTCGCGTTGGATGCGTCTCTACCAGGAACGCCCCGTCGTCCGCTCGCTCTGCGAGACCCATTCCGCGACCGGCCTCGTGACCGATTCGGCGGCGGCCGCCTCCGCCTGGGGGATCGGCGAGCGTATCGCTAACGGGGTCCTCAACATCACGCCGGACGGACGCAAACCCGTCACCCTAGCACAGAAGATGATGGCCGCCCGCAAACGCGTCGGCCTCGTCACCACCGCCACGGCGACCCATGCCACTCCCGCGGGCTTCGCGGTCACGGTGACGTCGCGCAAACTCCAGTCCGAGGTCGCGGCGCAGTACCTCGAACGCGGGATTGATGTCATCCTCGGCGGCGGGACGGAGTATTTCACTCCCAGCCTGCTCGAGGCTTATCGCAAGGTCGGTTACGCGTACGCCACCGACCGCACCCAGCTGCTCGCCCGCCGCGGCTCCGGACGGTTGCTCGGCTTGTTCAGCAAGCGCTACATCCCCTACGAGTTCGACCGGCAGCGCGACCCAGTCCTGCGCGCCGCCGTCCCCAGCCTCGCCGAGATGACCCAAGCGGCCTTGAACAACCTCGCCCCTTCGCCCGAGGGATTCTTCCTGCTCGTCGAGGGAGGTCGCGTCGACCACGCCGCGCACGGCAACGACGCGCTGGCGTTGATCCACGACCAGTTGGCCTTCGACGAGGCCATCGAGACCGTGCTGGCGTTCACCGATCGTCACCCGGATACGCTGGTCATCATCACCACCGACCATGGTACCGGCGGGATCCAGCTCAACGGCGTGGGCGACGAGGATTTCGAGGGTGCCCCCGCTTACGCGGGGACGAACGACGCCTTCCGTCGGCTGGAGAACTTCACGGCCACCCAGGAGGCGACGTTGGCACGCCTCAAGGGACAGCCCAAGCAGGCCCAGCTGGAGGCGTTGGTCGCCTCGACCGGACTCACCTTCAAGCCGGCCGAACTGGCCAAGGTGACCGATGGGAAGACCTTCCAGGCCCTGGTGGCGAAGTACACCGGCATCAGTTGGACCAGCAACAACCATACCGCCGACCTCGTGGAGTTCTGCGCCTACGGCCCGGGGTCGGCCCAGTTCCCGCCGTTCCTGCGGAACGACGAGGTCCATGCGAAGGTGCTGCGCGCGACCGGCGTCGCCGGTTGATCGCCGGGCAACAAAAAGGGCGTCCTTACGGACGCCCTGGTCGGTGAGCCTGCGCGGGGCTTAGTACTTCACGCCGCAGCCGTAGGGCTTGGACGTGGTGACTTCGGGGGCCTTGCCGTCCTTCAGCGCCTTGATGGCGACGGTGACGTAATTGGTGGCCTTCTCGATGTCGGCGGACTTCACGGAAGCGATGCTGTCGATCGCACCCTTGTAGGCGAGGTTGCCCTTGGCATCGATGACGAAGCAGTGGGGCGTGACCTTGGCCTCATAGGCGCGAGCGAGGGACTTGTCCTCGTCGTTGATCACGGTGGCGGGGTAGTAGCCGGTGGCGTCGTTGAGCTTGTGCTTGCCGCTGTTGATCACGAGCCAGACGACGCCTTGGCCGATCGCTTCCTTCTGGGCGTTCTGCATCGCGCCGACGTCGTAGAACTTCTTCACGTACGGGCAGCCGGGGTTGTACCACTCGAGCACGACGGTCTTGCCCTTAAAGTCGGCGAGGGAGACGGTCTTACCGTCTTTGTCCTTGGCGGTGAAGTCCGGGGCGGGCTTGCCGATTTCCGGGGCGGCGTAGCTGGCCAGGGTGGCCAGACAGGCGAGGAGGGTGGGGAGGAGGCGCATGGATGTTGGGGGGTGAGGAGGCTGTTGTAGGGAGTTGGTTCGACCATTTCAACCCCGCTGAAGGGGAAAGGTCACCGGGCGATAGCGAAAGCACGCCATTTTAACGCAGATTTGACTCATGGGTTGCCAAAATCGGCAAATCAGGGGAAAGAATGGGTCAGTCTATGGCCGACGCCCGTTCCATCGCCTTGGTTTGTGCCAATGAAGCCTCCCTCTGGGCGGAACTGCGGCTGCGCGCCGCCACCATCGCCCAGGCGGAGCCCACGCTGGCCGGGTTGCTCGATCGGTATGTTCTTGGTCGCACCGACTTCGCCGACGGTATCGTGCGCCGGCTCGCGGAGCGGCTGGCTCCGACCGGGCAGGATCTTGAACTGGTCGCCCGCGCCTTGGCGGAGGCCGCCCGTCACGACCCCGAGGTCCTAGCCCAGATGCGCGGCGACATCCGGGCGATCCTCGAGCGCGATCCCGCGACCGAGCACGCCTTGGTCCCGTTCCTCTGGTACAAGGGCTTCCATGCGATCTCCGCGCATCGCCTCGCCCACACCTTGTGGAAGGCCGGCCGGCGCGAACTGTCCCTCTACCTTCAGTCGCTCGTCTCCGAGCACCTCGCCGTCGACATCCATCCCGCGGCCCGCTTCGGCGTCGGTATCCTGCTCGATCATGCGACCGGCTTCGTCGCCGGGGAGACCAGCGTCGTCGAGGATAACGTCTCCTTCCTGCACGAGGTCACCCTCGGCGGTACCGGCAAGGCCCGTGGCGATCGTCACCCGAAGATCCGCTCCGGCGTGCTCATCGGCGCCGGCGCGAAGATCTTGGGCAATATCACCATCGGTGAAGGCGCCAAGGTCGGCGCCGGTTCCGTCGTGCTGAAGGACGTGGCGCCGCACACCAGCGTGGCCGGCGTGCCCGCGGTGCTCATCGGTCAGGCTTCCGTCGACGCTCCCGCGCTCGACATGGATCACTCGCTCTGACCATGCCCGGCACGCGCCCTCCGCAGGAACGACCGGGCGACGCGCGCGTCCTGGACTGCCTCTACCGCGTCGGCGCCTTCGTCAATGAGACGGAGGATCCCCGCGAGGCGCTCAACTTCATCCTCGCGGAGATCGTCCGCTCCCTCGGGGCGTCGTCTGCCTCCATCGCGCTGGTCGAGCCCACCACCGGCTCCCTGCGCATCGAGGTCTCCAACGGGCTCGACGAGGCTTCGGCCGGACGGATCATCCAGCAAGGGCAGGGTATCACCGGCTGGGTCGCCCTCCACGCCAAGCCGCTCCGCGTGCCCGACGTCGCCAAGGATCCGCGGTATGTCGAGATCCGCGGCGGGATCCGGTCCGAGCTCGCGGTGCCGATGGAGCTCATGGGTAACGTCATCGGGGTCGTCAACTGCGACTCCGACCGGCTGGACGCCTTCAGCGAACAGGATGTCGCCTTCCTCTCGCTGCTGACCAACGAGGCCTCCAAGGCCGTCGGCCGTATCTGGTTGCTCCGGCAACTACGCTCCAAGGCCGCGCAGCTCGAGGCGTTGGTCGGCGCCGCCCAAGGCTTGGCGCGCGAGCGCGATGAGCCGGGCATCGTCGTCGACCTCACCCGCGCCACCCGGGCCTTGCTCGGCGCCCGGGCCTGCGCCTATTACGGATTGGCCGAGCGCCGGCTCGTACTGAAGCAGGTCGATGGCGACCTCGCCGGGAGTACCTTCGCCCCGCGGCTCTCCTTGGACGAGACTTCCTTGGGGACGGTCGCGACCCGCCGCAAGCCCCTCGTCGTCCCGCTCGCCGGCAAGACCGAGGAGTACCTGTTCGCCCGGTTGGTCGAGCCCGTCGCCAGCTCCTCCTTGCTCGCCGTGCCGGTGCGCTACGAGGACGAGACCTTCGGGGTGCTCGTCTGCGTGGCCATGGGCGCCTACCGTTTCTCCGACGACGACAAGCACCTGGTGACGGCCCTCTCGTCCTTCGGCGCGTCTTCCCTTCAGAACGCCCGGCTCTACGCCAAGGTCTTCACGGTCGAGGAAGGCCTCCGGCGGAGCGAGCGCCTCACGGCCCTCGGATTGCTTTCGGCCGAAGTCGCGCACGAGATCCGCAACCCGCTGACGGTGATGAAGCTCCTGTCTGACACCTTGTCGCAGGGCATGGCTCCGGCCGACCCGCGCGTCGAGGATCTCGGCGTGATGCGCGAGAAGATCGCCCACATGGAGGGGGTGGTCTCGCGCGTGCTGGGGATGAGCAAGGCGCAGTCGGGCGCTTTCAAGACAATCGATCTGCGCGCGGCCGCCGACAACGCCGTCCTCCTCCTGCGGCTCAAGCTGCAGCAGCTGGGCGTCAAGGTGGACGTCGATTGCGCCGGGGCGTTGCCGCCCATCGAAGGCAACCCTGGGCAGATCCAGCAGATCTTCCTCAACCTCATGATGAACGGCGTTCAGGCGATGGTTGGCGGTGGCGCGCTCACCCTGCGGCTGGGCGTCGAGCCCGGTCCGCAGGGCGACGTCGTCGCGGTGCGCATCGCGGATACCGGCACGGGCATCCCGGCCGCAATCCTGCCCAAGATCTTCGATTCGTTCTTCACCAGCCGGGAGGATGGCACGGGGCTGGGCCTGGCCATCGTGAAGCGCATCCTGCGCGATCACCGCGGCGACATCGTCGTCGAGTCGACCGGTCCCGCCGGGACGACGTTCAAGTTCTGGTTTCCGGCCCAGAAGTGAGGAGGCGTTTGCCCGCCGCCCAGGCCAGCGGCACGAGGGAGACGGCCACCACGATCAGGATCACCTTGTGCAACTGGTCGGCCAGCGGGGTCGCGCCGAGGGCGTGCCCCAGCCAGACCAACGAGTTGATCCAGAGCACGCCGCCGAGGATGTTCCAGCGCAGGAAGCGCGCCGTCGACATCTCGCCCATGCCGGCCGCGAAGGGCACGAAGGTCCGCAGCAGCGGCACGAACCGGGCGAGCACGATCGCGAGCGGGCCTTTTTGGGCGAAGTAGCCGCGGGCGGCCTCCAGGTGCCGGCGCTTGTACCACCAGCTGTCCGGCTTCGTTTCCATGACCAGCCCGTAACGCCGGCCCAGCCAGTGACCCGTCTGGTCCCCGACGATCGCCGCCAGCGTCAGGAGCGCGGTGAGTTCCCACGGTTGGAAGTAGGCCGGGCGCCCGCCGTTGGCGACCGAGAGGACCCCGGCGGTGACGAGCAGGGAATCCCCGGGGAGGAAGAAGCCGACGAGCAGGCCCGTCTCCGCGAAGATGATCAGGCACATCAGGCCGAGGCCGCCGACCTCGATGGTCTGCCGCAGGCCCTCGGCCGTGTGCAGGTGGGACCAGAAGTCGGCGAGCCAGGCGGTCATGCCTTCCACTAAGGCGGCTGCGCGCGGCTTGGCAATCGCCTTGAAGCAAGCGCGGAATGCCCTCAGGTTCGCCTGCGCATGTCGCCCGAGTTCGAGTCCTCCGCCGTCCGGTTGCGCCGCGCCGCGCTGACCCATGGTCTCGCGGGGCAGGCGGCCCTGACCGGCGAGGTGGTCCCGCGGGCCAAGCAGTTCCTGCAGGAAGCCCGGGAGATCCAGCTGGCGGCGCACCGCTCCGGCGTCCCAGGAGGCGAGGTCGCCCAATTGCGCTCCGACGCGGTGGACATCGTCATCGACGCCCTCTTCCTCCGGGCGGGGCCCGCCGCGGCCGAGCTCGCCCTGGTCGCCACGGGTGGTTACGGGCGGGCCGAACTGTGTCCGTTGAGCGACATCGACCTGCTTGTGCTCGTTCCCGAGCATTCGCCGGCGACGCAGGCGTTGGTGGAGTCGATCCTCTATCCGCTTTGGGATATCGGCCTCAAGGTCGGGCAGTCCGTGCGCAGCGTGCAGGAGTGCGCCGACTACGCCAAGGAGGACCTGCATCTCCGGGTGGCCTTGCTCGAGACGCGGCTGCTCTGCGGCGCGCGGTCGCTTTACACCCAGATCGAGGCCAAAGTCTCCGAGATGCTCAGCGGCGAGGCTTGGCGACCCTTGGCGCGCTCGATCGTGGAATCGCAGCGGAAGCGTCGCGAAAAGGCGGGCGGCAGCGCCTACCTGCAGGAGCCCGACCTCAAGAACGGCGTCGGGGCGCTCCGCGACGTCCAAGGCTGCGTCTGGCTGGCCCGTATCGCCCGCGGGGTCGCCGGCCTGGGCGCCGCCGGCTTCCTGCCGATCGGCGACCTCCAGAAGTTCGAGCAGGCCAAGGCCACCTTGCTGCGCCTGCGTTGCGAGCTTCATTTTCAGGTGACCCGGCCGACCGAGCAGTTGTCGCTGGAGCGTCAGGACACGATGTCCGAGGCCCTCGGCCACCGCGGCACCTTGACCGAGCGTATCGGTGCGCTCATGCGCGAGTATTTCGACGCCGCCGACCATGTCCGGCGTTGCGTGGAGATGGTCGAAGGCGCCGTCATGGGCGAGCCCGAGCCCGAAGGGTGGGGTGAGCCGCTGCTGGTCGACGGTCTGCGCATCGTCCGCGGTGGCACGGTCTCCGCCCAGCATCGCCTCGTCTTCGAGGAGGATCCGGGCCGGCTCGTCCGGCTGTTCCGCCACTGCCAGGTCCATGAGGCTCGCCCGGAACGAGCTTTATCCCTCCTCGTCCGCGAACGCGCCCACTTGCTCACGCCCGACCTCGCGCTCTCCGATGAGTCCGCGAGCGCCCTCCGGGCGATGCTCACCGAGGCCGGTCACGTGCATGCGGCCATCGACGCCTTGCGCGAACACGACCTCCTGTACCGTTTGGTCCCCGAGTTCGCCGGGTTGCACTGCCTGGTGCAGTTCGAGTTCTACCACCGCTGGACGGCCGACGTGCACACGCTGCGCTGCCTGTGGGAGCTCGACACCATCTACGCCGCGGCCACCCCGGTCGACGAGCGTTACCGCGCCGTGGTGCTGGGTACCGAAGCGCCGTCCCTGCTTTACGCCATCCTCTTTCTCCACGATATCGCCAAGTCCGGGGGCATCGAGGGGCACGCCGAACGGGGCGTGCCGATGGCCGACGCGATCCTGAAGCGCCTCGGCTTCGACCACTGGGAGCGGGCCATCGCCGCCGGGGTCATCCGCCATCACCTGGTCATGGGACTCTACTGGCAGCGCCATGATGTGGACGACCCCGCCAATATCGAGCGCTTTGCCCGCCTCGTCGGCGACGACCAGGTGCTGAGCCACCTGCACGTCCACACCCGTTGCGACGCCCGGGCGACCTCGCCCGATCTCTGGACCGAGTTCAAGGACAGGCAGCACTGGACGTTGTACCGCCGCACGCTCGCGCGGCTTGCCGGCGAGGCGGAGCACGACGAGGGAGCCGCCAGCCAGGCCCTGCGCGCCGCGACGGACGCCCGGTTGGCTGGCGTGGCGCCGGCCGACGAGGTGGAAGCGCATTTCACCCAGATGCCCGCGGGTTATTTCCAGCATGTCTCGTCGGAGGACGCCGCCGCGCATATCCGGATGGTCCACGAGCTCATCACCGCCGTGACGGCCAGCGACGCCGAACTGTCCTTGCGGCCGATCGTCGACTGGCATGACGAGGTCGGGTCCGGCCAGTCCGTTGTCACCGTGGTCACCTGGGATCGCGCGGGTCTTTTCAGTCGCATGGCGGGCGCGTTTGCGGTGGCCGGGATCAACATCCTTTCGTGCCGGGCGTTCTCCCGTGAGGACGACGTGGCGCTCGACTTCTTCCGCGTCAGCCTGCCCATCGGCAAGGAGGCCGCCTCCAAGGACCGTTTCACGGAGGCGCTGGCCCGCTCGCTGGTCGATGGGTCCGACCTGCTGGATGAGGTGGCGGCCGAGGAGGCCCGCGCGGCGCTGACCGCCCCCCGCCGGCGCGCCCATGTGCCGCTGGCCCCGCAGGTGGAGGTCTACCGCGAGGACGCGCTCGACCGCACTGTCGTCGAACTCCAGTGCAACGACCGCATCGGCCTCCTGTTCCGCGTCGGCCGGGCGATCCGGGGCGCCGGTTACGCGATCACCTTCGCCAACGTCGCGACGGAGCAAGGTTTCGCCTTGGATACCTTTTACCTGACCCCCGAGCGTGGCCGGACGGCGCCGCCCCGCCCGCCGGAGGAGCTTGCCGCCGCCCTCCGTGGGCTGGTCTCCTGATACGTCCCCCTTGCCAGCGCTCGCCAAATCACCACCATGGGGTGGTCTCATGAAAGCCCTGCCTACCTTCGCCCTCCTCCTCGCCTTCGTCGGCCTCCTCGCCGCCGATGCCCCCGTTTCCAAGAACTCCCCCGCCATGTCCACCCCTCCTAAGCTCGAGAAAGCCACCTTCGGCGCCGGTTGTTTCTGGGGCGTCGAATACCAGTACGCCAAGATCCCGGGCGTCGTCTCCGCCTTCTCCGGTTATGCCGGCGGTAAGGTGCTCAATCCCACCTACCGGCAGATCTGCGAGGATGACACCGGCCATGCCGAGGTCGTGCAGGT
The DNA here is from genome assembly GCA_903882335.1 of uncultured Opitutia bacterium. Lineage (GTDB taxonomy): Bacteria > Verrucomicrobiota > Verrucomicrobiia > Opitutales > UBA953 > UBA953. The sequence goes on from CAIRWP010000354.1 coordinate 10,861, forward strand.
CACGTTCGATCCGGCGAAGGTCAGCTACCGGCAGCTCGTGGAGTATTTCTTCCGGATGCACAACCCGACCCAGGTCAACCGCCAGGGCCCGGACGTCGGCGATCAGTACCGCTCCGTCATCTTCGCCCATTCGCCCGAGCAGCGCAAGGTCGCCGAGGAGGTGAAGACCGCCCTGGATGCCGCCCGCCGGTTCCCGGCGCCGATCGCCACGAAGATCGAGGGCGAGCAGGTCTTCTGGAAGGCCGAGGAGTACCATCAGAAATATTACGAGCGCAACGGCAAGAAGCCGTACTGCCACCTGATTCCCTACGCGGAGGAGAAGTGAAGGGTCGTGGCTGAGCGGCGCACCGGGACGGACGCCCCGCTGCCGGGCTTCGGCCCGGCGGAGGAACCCGCCTTGCCGCCCGCCCGCCGCCCGCTCGCCGCGCGGATGCGCCCCCGCTCGCTCGCGGAGGTCGTCGGCCATGCGGCCCTGCTCGGGCCTGACGCCCTGTTGCCGCGCCTGCTCCGGGCCGATACTTTCGGGTCCCTCTTGTTCTACGGTCCGCCGGGCTGCGGGAAGACGACCCTGGCGGAAGTCATCGCCGCCGAGACGAAGTCCGAGGTCGTCCGCGTCAACGCGGTGCTGTCCGGGGCCGCGGAGCTCCGCGAGGTGCTCGCCGACGCCCGCCGCCACCCCTCGCGCAAGACCGTGCTGGTGGTCGATGAGATCCATCGTTTCAACAAGTCGCAGCAGGACCTGCTGCTGCCGGACGTCGAGGCC
>CAIRWP010000355.1 GCA_903882335.1 uncultured Opitutia bacterium
AGTTCGGCGATGTGCGGGCGCATCTGCTCGCCGCCGAGGGCGCAGTTCATGCCGATGCTGATCGGCTGGGCGTGGCGGACGGAGTTCCAGAAGGCTTCGGTCGTCTGGCCCGTGAGCGTGCGGCCGGAGGCGTCGGTGATCGTGCAGGAGATCATCAGCGGCAGGCGGAAGCCGCGGGCCTCGAAGGCCTCGTCGATGGCGAAGAGCGCGGCCTTGAGGACGAGCGTGTCGAAGACCGTCTCGCAGAGCAGGAGGTCGGCGCCGGCGTCGATCAGGGCGTCGACCTGTTCGCGGTAGGACTTGGAAACCTGGACGAACGTCACGTCGCGCTTGGCGGAGTCGTTGACGTCGCGGGACATCGACAGCGTCTTGTTCGTCGGCCCGATGGCGCCGGCGACGAAGGCATCCTTGCCCGGGTTCGCGGCCTTAAAGGCGTCGACCGCTTCGCGGGCGACCTTGACCGCGGCGATGTTCAGCTCGCGGACGAGGTGGGTCATCGCGTAGTCCTCCATCGCGATGGACGTGCCGTTGAAGGTGTTCGTCTCGAGGATGTCGGCGCCGGCGTCGAGGTAGGCGCGGTGGATGTCGCGGACGACGGACGGCTTGGTGATGACCAGGAGGTCGTTGTTCCCCTTCAGCTGGCCGGGGTGGTCCTTGAAGCGTTCGCCGCGGTAGTCGGATTCCTGCAGCTTCAGCTGCTGGATCATGGTGCCCATCGCCCCGTCGAGGTAGACGATGCGTTGGCGGAGGAGGGCCTCGAGGCGCTCCCCGGCCGGGTTCAACGGTAGCCGCTGGCTGGACATCGCCCCTAACGTGGGGGTTGTCGCCCAAGGGTCAAGGCACGGGGCGGGCCTAGTTCGTCATACCGGGGGCATCGGGCTTCTTGCACCGGAGCAGGTCCTGGGTGCGGTAGAGCACGATCCGCTTGCCTTCGAATTTCTCGTCGTCCCAGAGCAGGGGCCGCAGTTCGAAGCTGAACACGGGGTTCAGGTGGGACTTGGCGGCCTCCTCGGCGGGGTCGCCGCCCTGCCAGTAGAGGATGCCGTTGGGCAGGGAATGCTTCTGGCCCTTGCAGAGGAGCTGACGGGTGTTGTGGACGAACGTCCGGAGGTCGGCCACGGCCCGGCCGGTCACGAAGTCATGCTCGTGGTTCATCGTCTCGGCGCGGGCGTTCTTGACGTCGACGTTCTTGAGACCGAGGCGGGCGGCGATGTCCTCGACGACGGTGATCTTCTTGCCCACGGAGTCGACCAGCGTGAAGCGGGCCTTGGGGTAGAGGACGGCGAGGATGAGCCCGGGGAAGCCGCCGCCGGTGCCGACGTCCATGACGCGGCAGCCGTCCATGAGCTTGAGGAACTTCACCGCCGCGACGCAGGGCGCGTAGTGGTGGCGTTCGAGGTGCTCGATGTCCTTGCGCGAGACCAGGTTGATCTTCTCGTTCCACTCGCGGTGCAGCGCGGCCATGGCCGTGAGCTGGTCCCACTGGGCGGGGGTGACTTCGGGGAAGAGCGGAACGAGGGCCTGCATGCGGAGGGCCGTGAGCGTGGGGCTCGTCGGTCCGGAGGCAAGGACGCTTCAGCGCCGGGCCGGGGCCAGCGCCTCGCGGAGGCGGCCGATCGCCTCGAGGCGGGCCTGCACGGACGCGCGTTCCTCCTCGCGCGCGGCCAGATGGATCCGCGCGTTCCAGCGGAGGTATTCCTTGGTCACGTGCCGCCGCGCCTGGTCGAGGTCCCAGTCGCGCCGCAGGCCCAGCTCGCTCGCCAGCGCCAGCAGCGGCGCCTCCAGCCGGTCGAGCACGTCGCCGGTCGTGCGCGGGGAACGCTTGCGCCCGCCGGTCCTGGGCTTCCGCCGGCCGCGGCGCACGTGGGCGGCGTAGGCCGCGAACTGCGCGACGGTCATGCCGAGGCGATCCTCCGCGAGCGTCAGCTCCGTTCGGAACTCCCGCCCGACCGCCGCCAGGAAATCCTCCGCCGCCACGCGGCCCAGCACGTCGCGCAGCACGCCGTCGCGCGGGATCCGGCGGGGCGGCGTGCCGGTCAGCTTGCCCAGCACCCAGGCCACGCGGTCGGCGTCGCTCGCGCCGGCCGGGGCCGCGGTCAGGCCCGTCGCCCGGCGCCGTTGTCGCCGCACGCCTTCCGGGCGGGGGCGGAAGGCCACCCAGGCCGACAGCGCCAGGACGAGGACGCCGGCCAGCGCGAGCGGGAGCAGCCAGGCGCGCATCGCTCAGCCCAGGTCGACCTTCGCCACGTTGAGGGAGCCGCGCCCCGCGCCGTTGTCGCGCAGCTCGATGACCAGCGGCTTGCCCGTCCCGAGGTCGCGGAACTCCGCCCGCATGATCCCGTTGAGGTCGTAGGCGAAGGTCACCTCGATCGGTTGGTCCGCGGGCCGGCCGGGCGGCAGGGGCATCTCCACCTCGGCGATCCGCAGCACGAGCGTCGGGTCGGACTCGGGGATGGCCGATTGCGTGACCTCGCAGGTCAGCACGCGCTGGTCGTCCTCGACCGTGTAGTACGTGCGCGTCCGGGAGACCGGCAGTTTCTCGCCCTTGGCGATGATGATGCTGTTCTCGAGCAGGCCGTCGTCGTCGACGGAAAGCGTGCCGTAGTAGTGCGGGGCGATGTCCTGGAAGGCGATGGCCGCCGCTTGGCGGCGCTGGCCCGGCGAGAGCTTGGCCGGGTCCGCCTTGTGCGCCGCGTAAAGCGCCGCGCCCAGGGCCACCGCGGTGTCGGGGTCGCGCAGCAGCGGCTCGCGGCCGAAGACCCGGGCCACCGCGGCGCGGACCGCCGGCACGCGGCACGTCCCGCCCGCGAGGAAGACCCCGGCCAGCTCGGCGCGGTCGAGGCCGGCGCGCAGCAGCACGCCCTCGCAGGCCATCTCCGCCTGGGCGACCAGGCCTGCGATGGCCGCCTCGAACTCCGCCCGCGTCACCGTCACGCCCACGCGCCCGTGGCGCGCGGAGCGTAGCGGCAGGCGCACCGACTCGCGGGCGGACAGCCGGTGCTTGAGCCCCTCGGCGTCGGCCTTACCGAATTCGCAGTCGCCCGGCCGCAGCTCGTCGCCCGTCGCGGCGCGGAACTTCGCCGCCACGAGCTCCGTCAGCTTCGCGTCGAAATCCTTACCCCCCAGGCGCTGCACGCCCTCGGTGAAGACGACCTCCACGGCCAGCCCCTGCGCGCGGACCAGCGAGACGTCGAACGTGCCGCCGCCGAAGTCGAAGACCGCGTAGAGCCCGGCGAGCGGCTGCCGTTGGCCGCGGGCGTAGGCGAGGGCCGCCGCCGTCGGCTCGTTGATCATGTGCACCGCGCCGAAGCCGGCGCGGCGGGCGGCCTCCAGCGTGGCCTCGCGGGCCGCGTTGGTGAAGTTGGCCGGGATCGTGATCACCGCGAGGTCCACCGGCCCGTGGGCGGCCTCGGCGTGCTCGCGCACCTTGCGGAGCATCAGCGCGGACAGGTCGAGCGGGGTGACGCGCCGCCCGAAGACCGGGTGCGAGACGCCCGTGCCGAGGTCGCGCTTGAACTCGAGGAAGACATGCTCGCCATCCTCC
>CAIRWP010000356.1 GCA_903882335.1 uncultured Opitutia bacterium
GGCCGTCTCGCCGCCGCTCACTTCTTCGGCAAGGACGGCACGGTCTTCGGCATCGGCCTCACCGGCATCTGTTCCGTGGCCCTCACCTTCGGGGCGATCTGCATGGCCGACACCAGCCTGTCCGGCTTCATCCCGAAATCCGTCGAGATCCTCGTGATCTCGCTCTGCACCGGCACCGTCGTCCTGCTCGTCACGAGCGCCTCCGCCCAAGTCCTCGGCATGGGCTTCGGGCCGTCGCTGGGGCTGCAGCTCGTCTTCTGGAATATCGTCTTCCTGGCCCAGCTCGCGACGCGCTTCCTGATGGATTTCTGGAAGCACGTCTGAGCCGGCCGGCGAAGTCCCCGGGCCGGCGGCGGCCGCTCAGCCCGTGGCCTGGAGGCCGGCCGCGATCGCGTTGAGCGAGAGGAGCATCTGCGGCAGCAGGGCGTCGGCTTCCTTGCGGTCGCCGGCGGCCACGTGCTTGCGCCAATCCTTGAGCAGGCCGACCTGCTGCTCGTGCAGGAGATCAATCGCCGACTCACGCAAGGCGATGACCTTGCGGAGGCGGGGACGTCCTTCGGTCAGCTTGGAGCCGGAAAGCTCGTCGAGCATCTTGCGGGTCAGCGAATGCTCGGCGAGGATGCGCGTCAGGAACTGCTGGCGAAGCTTGCGGTCGGTGACCATGCCGCCGTACAGCTTCATCATGCTGCGGTTCGCGGCGAGCACGCTCGTCGAGGCGTTCTTCAGCATGTAACGCAGGGGCGGCCAGTCATCGAAGTTGCGGCGAATGACCTCGAAGCCCTTCGGGTCCTCCTCCTTGAGGCGGGCCAGGGCGGAGCCGACGCCATACCAGCCGGAAAGGTAGAACCGGGCCTGGCTCCAGGCGAAGACCCACGGGATGGCGCGGAGGTCCTCGAGCGAGGCGGCGCCGGTGCGGCGGGACGGCCGGGAACCGATGCGACTCGCCTCGATGACGTCGATCGGCGTGGCCTGGCGGAAGAAATCGATGAACCGCGGGGTGCGGGTGAGCGTCTGGTAGGCCTCGCGGGAGAACTCCGCGAGCCGGTCCATGACCTTGGACTGCGCGACCTCATTACGGACAGCCATGTCGTGCAGCAGGGTATTCTGCGTGACGCCGGCGGTGAGGAGCTCGAGGTTGTTCACCGCCGTGATGTGGTTCGCGTACTTCTGCGTGATGCTCTCGCCCTGCTCCGTGACGCGCATCTCGCCGTTGATCGACCCCTGCGGCAGCGCGTCGATGAAGCGGTGCGTCGGCCCGGCGCCGCGGGAGATGGTGCCGCCGCGGCCATGGAAGAAGACGATCCGCACGCCGTGCTTCTCGCCGACCGCGGCGAGGTTCTGCTGGGCGCGGTAGAGGTTCCAGAGCGAGGCGAGGATGCCGCCGTCCTTGTTGGAGTCGGAATAACCGATCATCACCTGCTGCGTCAGGCCGTCGGTGAAGCCCGCGTCGCGGCGGGCCGCGAGCGTGCGCTTGGTCATCGGGTGCGACAGGAATGCGTCCAGGATGGCCGTGCTGCGCTCCAGGTCGTCGATGGTTTCGAAGAGCGGGACCACGGGCAGGAGGCAATGGGAGTCGTCCGAACCGCCGGCGGTCAGACCGGCCTCGCGGGCGAGCAGGTAGACCGAGAGGAGATCCGAGACCGAGCGGGTCATCGAGACGATCAGCGAGCCCAGACCGGCGGAGCCATGCTTGCCGATGTGCACGACCAGCGCGCGGTGGCACGCGAGCACCGCGTCGGCCTCGGGACCGACGCTGGCCTGCTCGCGCATGAACGGACGGGTCGAACGCAACTCGGAATCGAGGAAACCGAGCCGGCGGGACTCGTCCCACTGGGCGTAGTGATGATCATCCTGGCCGGTGGCGGCGAGGAGCTGGCCGATGGCCTTGTCGTGGAAGGCGCTGTTCTGGCGGATATCCAGGCAGGCCATGTGGAAACCGAAGACGCGCAGGAAGCGGATCAGCGGGTCCAGCTCGGCGCGGGCGATGCGACCGGCGCCGACCTCGATCAGGGTCTCGCGCAGGAAGAGGAGGTCGGCCACGACGCCGTCGGGCGAGGCATGCTGCCCCGGCGCGAGCTCGCCTTCGACGGCGGGCAGGCGGAGGCGGACGAGGTTGATGTACTGGCGCCAGGTTTCGCCGTGGTTACGGGCCAGCGCGGCGGCCCCGGCCTCGCCGTGGGCGGCGGCATGCTTTTCGACCTGCTTGACGAAGACGGCGGGCGGGAGCTGGAGGTGGTCGCCCAGCGACAGGCGCTGCCCGAGGACCTCGAGGCGCTCCTGACAGATGCCGATCGCGGTGGCACGGAAGAGACCGAGGGCACGCGTGGTGACCTCCGCGGTCACCAAGGGATGACCGTCGCGGTCGCCGCCGACCCAGGTGCCGAGCGCCACGACGGGCAGGGCGTCCGGGTGCTCGATGCGGGCGACGTCGAAACCGGCCTCCTCCCAGGCCTGGCGGAGGCGCAGGTCCATGCTCACGATGGCATCGGGAAAGACCTTTGAAAGGAAGTAGTTGATGTTACGCAGCTCCGACTGGACGTCGGGCTTCTGCTGGTAGAACTCGCCGGTGCGCCACAGGCGCTCGAGGGCGACCTTGATTTCGTCGCGGATGGCGCGCTGCTCGGCTGCGGTCCACATGTTATTCTCGCGGCGGACCAGGAGCTTGTAAATCTCTCGGTGGATCTCGAGGACGGTCGCGCGCTTGGCCTCGGTCGGGTGGGCGGTGAGCACCGGCTCGACGCGCACGCGGGCCAGCCGCTTGGCGATCTGCTTATCCGTGATATCGGCGGAGCGCAGCGTCTGGAAGGCGCGCCCCCAGGAGCCGGGGTCGGAGGCCAGGCCGAGCTTATCCTCGCGCAGGCGCTTGGACTGGGCCGAGGCGTTCTCCTCGACCATGTTGAGGAGCTGGAAGGCGATGGAGTAGGCCTGCACCCCGCGGTAGGAGAAGATCTGCACGCCGCGCAGTTTGCGCTTGCCCATCCACGGCAGGGTGCCGGCGAGGTCCTTGTGTTCGAGCTGCTCGAGCACGTCGACGAAGCACCTCATCATGAAGTCGAGGTCCTTATCGACTTTCTTCAAGCCGCGGGCGAGGTCGGTGCTGATGGCCATGCGGACGCAGTCGTAACATGGACCGCGGAAAACTCGCAACCGCAAACCCCGGCGGCTTGCGTTCGGGACGGTCCGTCCTTTGCTGGAAAGTCGCCATGGCGGACCAACGGCTCATCCTCCCCGACCTCTGGCAACAGGAAGCGCTGCGGGCCCTCCGCCAAGGCGAGGATGTGGTCGTACAGGCTCCGACCGGCGCAGGGAAGACCTATATCTTCGAGCTGCTCATGCGTCATGGCCACCGCGGTCAAGCGGTCTACGCCGTGCCGACCCGGGCGTTGGCCAACGACAAGCTGGCGGAGTGGCGGGCGTTGGGTTGGGACGTCGGGATCGCCACCGGCGACGTGAGCGAGAACCTCGGGGCCCCGGTGGTCGTGGCCACGCTCGAGACCCAGCGCCACCGTTTCCTGGCCGGCCGGCGGCCGGACCTGCTCGTCATCGACGAATACCAGATGCTCGCCGATGAGCGGCGGGGGCCGGCTTATGAGACGGTCCTGGCCCTGGCCCCGCCGGAGACCCGGCTCTTGTTGCTCAGCGGCAGTGTCGCCAACCCCCAGACGGTCGCCGAATGGCTGCGGCACCTCGGTCGCACGGTGACCCTGATCCAGGAGCATACCCGCCCGATCCCCTTGGAGGAGGTGGCCCTCGATGCGATGGAAAGCCGCGAGCCCGGGGGCATCAAGGGGCACGCGGCCCGGGCGGTGGTCCGGGCGGTGCTGGCCGACCTGGGGCCCGTGCTGGTGTTCGCCCCTCGCCGACGGGCGGCCGAACAGATCGCCCGCGAGATCGCCCATGCCCTCCCCTTGGGCAACGGACCGCAGCTAACCCCCGCCCAGCGCGCCATCGCCGGGGACGACCTCAACCGCCTGCTCCGCCAAGGCGTGGGCCTGCACCACAGCGGCCTGACCTACGAGCAGCGGAGCGAGCTGGTCGAGCCCTGGGCGAAGGCGGGTCGCCTCAACGTGGTCGTGGCCACGACCGGTCTGGCGGCGGGCATCAACTTCTCCCTGCGCTCCGTGCTCGTGACCGACCGGCGTTATGCCGCCGACCACGCCGAGCGCGAGGTGCGGCCCGACGAATTGCTGCAGATGTTCGGCCGGGCCGGACGACGCGGCCTGGACGAACGCGGCTACGCCCTCTGGACGGGCTACTCCCCGCGACTGGGCGAGGCGCGCCC
>CAIRWP010000357.1 GCA_903882335.1 uncultured Opitutia bacterium
GGATTTCGGGATGAAGCCGGACAGGCTGGTGTCGGCCATGCAGATCGCCCCGAAGGTGAGGGCCACGGAACAGATGCCGGTGAGGCCGATGCCGAAGACCGTGCCGTCCTTGCCGAAGAAGTGAGCGGCGGCGAGACGGCCCAGGAAGGGCAGGTAGACCAAGGCCATGGCCAGGGCGACCCAGAAGCCGGGCGTGCCGTAGTCCTGCCCGAGGATCTTCTCGGCGTAGTTCTCGGCGGCATGCTTGATCACCGCTTCCTTCACGGCGGTGACGGGATTGGCGAGGAGGAAGATCACGCGCTGGTTCTAGTCTTTCCCGCTCTGCTGTCTACGCTTTATGGCAGCACCAGCTCGACCACGACTTCCTTGCCGCCGGCCGGCACGGCCACGGCGTTGACGTCGCCGACGCGCAGCTCGACCCGGCCTTCGTGCGCGGGGACCTCGAAGCGCGCGATGTCGTTCAGGTCCTTGTCCTCCCCGCGGGTGACGACGGTGCGGTCGGGCTGGCCGGGCTGCACGATCGACACGGTGGCCGCGACGCGCTTCCCGGCGCGGGTGGCGCGCACGGAGATGAGGCAGCGGTCCGCGGCGATCGCCTGCCGATGCCCGCCGGCCAGGCCGTGGTACGCCGCCGTGCGGTCGAGCCCGTGGACTTGCCGCGAGGCTAGGTCCCAGACCATCGGGAAGGCGAGCCCGGTCCAGTGCCAGCTCGTGGCGTAGATGCGCGTCTCGGGCCGCGCGGGGTCGGCCGCGGCGGCGCGGTCCATGAACCAGGCGTGATCCCAGCCTTTCGCGTCCGGGTTGTATTCGGTCACGCGCCACGCCCGCGCCCAGTCGGCGGCGTCGGGCGGGGTGATCGGGGAGTCCGGGCGGGGGGCGCCATCCGACCCCAGCCAGACCTCGACCCAGTTGTGGTTGCCGTTGATCGTCGTCCACGTCGGCACGCCGGCCACGCGGGCGGGCAGGCCGATCGCGCGGAAGGCGTCGCAGAGCAGGATGGAGAGGCCGGAGCAGGAGGCCACGCTTTGGCGCATCGAATCGGTTGGGCTCTGGTTTGGTGCGCGGCGCTTGGTGCTGTACTTCACGCCGGTCTCATCCTGGATGCGCGCGTTGACGATCCGGGCGGCCTCGTCCCGGGTCTTCGCGTCCTTGACCATCGCCCCGAAGCGACGTCGGAAGTCGGCCCGCCAGGCCTCCCGCGGTTCGTCCAGGCAGGCGTAGGGGAGCACGTCGTTAAGGAAGAGCGGCCAGGGGACGTTCGCCGCCCAAGCGTGGGCGCGGCGGGCCGCCAGGGCCTCCCGGATGTTGGTCGCGATGAAGTCGGCCGAAAGCTTCTCCCAGTCCGCCGCCGGCATCGTCAGCAGCAGGAACTGCGCGCACGCCCCGACCTCGGCGTCGGCGTCGGCGAGCAAGGCTTTCCACCCGGGGTTACGTTTGGCAGTCTCCATCCGGGCAGCCCCGTCGATCAGCGGTTCCGGATTGGCGTAGGGATTGCCCACATCAGGCCGCCGCGCCGGCACCGGGCAGGCTGCCGGGGGGAGGACCGGCTGGTCATAGGCGGCGGGCGTCGCCGCGCCGAGGGGGGCGCAGGCCATCGCCAAGGCTCCTAGGAGGGCTTTGAGGGGGTGGGGCATGACTATACCCTAATCCGCCCTCCAGGGGGCGTCCAAGCCCTATCAGCGGGTCCACTCCTCCCGGGCGGCGGCCCAGAGGTCGTAATTCAGGGGGCGCTTGCCCGTGGGCGTCAGGCGGTAGTACCCGCCCGAGGCCTTGATGATGGCCAGCCCGGCCGCGACGTCCCACAGGTTCGTCCCCGACTCGTAATAGGCGTCGGCGATGCCTTCGCCCACGTAGGCGAGGGCGAGAGCGGCCGAACCAATCATGCGGATTTTCTTATAACGGCCCACCTGGCGGACAAAGAGCTCCATCGCCGGTCCCGACTTGTCGGCCGCGGCGGGGAAGCCCGTCATGATGCACGCATCCTTGATATCGGCGACCCAGCCGGGCCGGATCGCGCGACCGTTCACGAACGTGCCTTCGCCGGGTAGGCCGAGGAGCGTTTTCTTCGCGGTGAAATCATGGATCACGCCGAGCACCGGCTCCGGACCGCGCATCAACCCGAGGGACACACAGGTGGCGGGCTGGCGGCGGAGGTAATTGTAGGTGCCATCGAGCGGGTCCACGACCCAGTAGAGTTCCTGGCTCTCGAAGAGCGCCGGGTCGCCGCCGAGCTCCTCGCCGATCACCGGCAGGCCGGTCGACTTCAGTCGCTCGCGCACCAAGGTCTCCGAATCCACGTCGGCCTGCATCTTCACGTCGTCGTCCGTCGACAGGTTGACCTTCATCTGCGCGCCGGCGGCGAGCAGGTCACCCGCGGCGAGCGCGGTGGCCAGGGCGATATCCTTGAAGGAGGCGGGGGAGGGCATGAGTAGGAGAGGGGAGGGCTGGGGTTAGGGCTAGGGCTGGGGCCGGGAAAGGCAAGATAGGGGGAATAGGGAATAGGGGGAAGGGAGTAGGATTATAGGGAGTAGGTGTTAGGGGTTCGGGAGTGGGTCCGTCCAACACCCAACACCCAACACCCAACACCCAACACCCAACACCTACATCCTGATGCCAATAAACAAAAGACCCGGCTCACTCGAGCCGGGTCTGCTTGGGGGCTGGTCGTCTGCTTACACCAGCTCGGTCTTGCCCATCAGGAAGCGGTCGCACTCGCGGGCGACGCCCCGGCCTTCGTTGAAGGCCCAGACGACCAGGGACTGGCCGCGGCGGCAATCGCCCGCGGCGAAGACGCCGGGGAGGTTGGTCACGTACTTCTCGTGGTCGGCCTTGACGTTGGTGCGGGCGTCGCGCTCGAGGCCGAAGGACTCGAGGAGCGGCTGCTCCGGGCCGATGAAGCCCATGGCGAGCAGCACGAGCTGCGCGGGACGGACCTTCTCGGTGCCGGGGACATGGGTCGGGACGAACTGGCCCTTGTCGTTCTTCTCCCACTTCACCTCGACGGTGTGGACTTCCTTGAGGTTGCCCTGCTCGTCGGCGACGAACTTCGTGGCGGTGGTGAGGTAGACGCGGGGGTCGGAGCCGAACTTGGCGGCGGCCTCTTCCTGGCCGTAGTCGACCTTGTAGGTCTTGGGCCATTCCGGCCAGGGGTTGTCCTTGCCGCGGGTGAGCGGGGACTTGGCCATGATCTCGAGCTGAATGACGGACTTGCAGCCATGGCGGAGCGAGGTGCCCACGCAGTCGGTACCGGTGTCGCCGCCGCCGATGATTACGACGTCCTTGCCCTTGGCGCTGATCGACGCGTCGGGGGCCTTGCCGTCCAGGAGGTTCTTGGTGTTGGCGTGGAGGAACTCCATCGCGAGGTGGATGCCCTTGGCCTCGCGGCC
>CAIRWP010000358.1 GCA_903882335.1 uncultured Opitutia bacterium
AGGTGAACGGCGCGACGCTCTCGGCGGACCTCGTCAAGATCGACCAGCGGACGGGCTTGATCGTCGCCCGCGGCAACTTCGTGTACGCGACCGCGAACCTGCGCATCTTCGGCGAGGAGGCTACGCTCGACCCGCGGACCGACACCGTGGTCGCTCGGCAGGTCCGCTTCGGCCGCAGTCCGATGTTCTTCACGGCCGAGGAGCTGCGCATGGTCCGCGGCGACAAGACCATGACCGGCGTCCGGATGTGGCGCAACGAACCCGACCCGCAGGGCATGAGCCTGGCCATCAGCCAGATCTCCTACACCGAGAAGGACGACTGGCTCTCGATGCGGAAGGTGCGGCCGACCGTCGCGGGCATCCCTTTCTTCTATCTCCCCGCTTACGGTCAGCAAGGGAACCGCGACCTGCCCTACGAACTGTTCCTCGGGATGGGCAACGCCCCGCTCAAGGGCTTCTTCGTCCGCTCGACCGTGCTGATGCGCCAGACGCCCTCGTTCTGGGTGGGCGCGATGCTCGATAGCTATGCCAAGGCCGGCTGGCTGGCCGGCCCCGCCTTCCGGTATGACAACAGCAAGACCCCCGGTGCCGGCACGATCTGGAAGGCCCGGCTGAACAGCGCCTTCATCCAGGACAGCGGGGACCTGCTGGTCGATGATTTCGGCCGGCTGCCGGATCGCGCGCGCTCCTTCGCCTACGGCGAAGTCATCGGCCGCACCAAAGACGGCGTCGAGGTGGCGGGCCGGCTCTTCACCGAAAGCGACCCCGACTTCCTACGTGATTTTCGACCCAACCTGGTGGGGCGGCTGACGACCCCGGAGGCGACGCTCCAGGTGACAGCGCCGGTCCAGGGCGGCTTCCTCAGCGCCGGGCTGGCGGTCAAGGCCGACGACTATCAGGACGTCGTCCAACGGCTGCCCGAGATACGTCTGGACCTGCCGACCCGGGCGCTGGGCGCGACCGGCTTCCAGAGCCGCGCCTTCGTAGGACTAGCCTACCTGAGCGAACGTCCGTCGGCGACGTTGAACGGACCAGCCTACCTGGCTGCGACCGACACCAATGCCGCGTGGTCGACCACCCGACTCGATACCTATTACGGACTGAGCTACCCATGGGTGGCCGGCGACTACCTTACTTTCACGCCGATCGTCGGCGTCCGCGCCACCGGTTGGTCGGAGGCCTTCGGCCGCGGCACCGCGAGCAAGGTGATCGGGCAAGCCGGTTTCGACCTGGAAGGCCTCGCCACAGGCTCCTGGGAACTCAACGCGCCGAAATGGGGCATCCAAGGGATGCGCCATAATCTCCGCCCCCTGCTGCAGGTCCGCGCGATGCCCGGGGCCGACCGGAAATTCGGTCAGTTGCCGCAGTCCGACCGGCTCGGCACCACGTCGATCCTCCGCGACTTCGACCTGGCGGATCGCCTGGACCCGGCCGGGACGACGGCGACCGAGTCCGTGCGGTTCGGCCTACGCAACAGCCTCGAGACCCGCGACGCCCAACAAGGCACGCGCCAGCTGGCCCGGGCGGACTTCTTCACGGACTGGCGGGAAGGCTCACCCGACCTCTCGGTCAACGGTCGCTCCAACTTCGTGACGCACCTCTCGCTGACCCCGGCCACGTGGGTGACGATCGACGCCCTGCACGTCATCCCCAACGGCGGCGGCCCCCCGGTGGAATCGACCCAGTCCATCTCCTTCCGGTCAGGGGACTTCTGGACCGCCCGAGCCTTCTGGACCGAACTGAACCAAGGGTTCGCGGCCCGCCAGCTCGGCCTAAACGCCGACGTGATGCTCAACTCGGTCTACTCGGCCTTCGGCATGGTCAACCACGACGCCACCACCGACCAGACCAACCTGCTCATGGTCGGCCTCCGGCAACGTTTCGGGCAGTCCTGGGAGATGCAGTATAGCCTGCTGAAACGGGTCACCGACCGAGGGAATAGCTCATTGGGCTTCCAAGTCCGCCTCCGATTGTTCAGGTTCTGACCGTGCAGGACGACTCTCCAGCCACCCCCGCCATCCCGACCGACGGCATCCTGCCGCCGGCGGACCTGCCGATCCGGCTCGACGTCTTCGAAGGTCCGCTCGACCTCCTGCTGTTCCTGATCCGCAAGAACGAAATCGATATCTATGATATCCCGATCGAGAAGGTGACGCAGCAGTACCTCGAGGTCCTCCGCACCCAGGAGAAGGACAACCTCGAGCTCGCCGGGGATTTCTTCGTCATGGCCGCGACCTTGATGTACATCAAGAGCCGCATGCTCCTGCCGGTCGAAAGCCGCCCAGAAGAGGACCTCCCCAGCCCCGAGGAAGGCCAGGATCCCCGTTGGGCCCTCGTCCAGCAGCTCATCCAGTACAAGCGGGTCAAGGAAACTGCCGCCATCATCCGCGGGCTGGTCGACGACCGCCAGGGGCTACTGGCTCGTTACGTCCTGCAGCCGCAGGGGGAGGACGCCGTCGCCCGCCCCGTCGCTCCGGCCGACCGCATCGAACTCTGGAACACCTTCAACCTGGTGCTGCGCCGGTTGGCCGAACGCATCCAACCGGGCTCGATCACGACGGAGAACGTCACGGTCTCCGACCGGATGGAAGCCATCCTCCGCCGGCTGGAGACCGAACCGACCTTCGCCTTCACCAGCCTGCTGCCGGAGCGCCCGACCGTCGGCCTGCTCGTCGCCACCTTCCTCGCCTGCCTGGAACTGGCCCGCCTCGGGAAGCTCCAGCTCGCACAGGACGCCGCCTTCGCCGAGATCAACTGCGCCAAGGCCGAGGCCAACGACGGCCCCAACGCCGGCGAAGCCGCCGACGGGACCTCCGAGTTCGACGCCCCGACCGCCCCAGCGGAGTGAGCCGCGGGCTTGAAAAGCCCCGGCCACCGAACATCCTGAAGGGATGGCTCGCCCGAAGCGCGCGAAAAACCACTTGCTTGGTCTCGGGCTTGATGCCCAGGACCGCCATAAGCGGATCACCCGAGGCGAGGGCTTTTCCCTCGTGGGTGGCTCGGCGGAGACTCACGATCGCATGACCGAGACGGTCATCAAGACGGTGGAGGACCTCCGGCGACAAGGACGTAGCCTCCACGACGCGCCAGCGGAACAGGTGCGCGACCTGCTCCGCAAACACGAAGGCTCGGCTTGAGGGCGAAAAAAACGCCACTGGTTTATTGACTCACCTTCCGGCCGACATTTGACTGACGTTCCAACGATGAGCACCGAGTCCACCCCGCCTCCCCCTCCTCCGCCCGAAGGTGAAAACGCCGCTCCGCAGCCGCCGAAGCTGAAGCTGGCCAAGCCGGGCGCCGCCACGCCCATCGTCCCCCCGCCGCCCCCTGCTCCCGGCGCGATCCCTCCGCCTCCTTCCGTGGGTGCCGCCCCGGCTCCGGCCGCCCCTCGCGCGCCGATCGCCCCGCCGCCCTCCGCCCCGCGCCCTTCCCCGACCTTCAACCGTAACGTCGGCCCCGTCGCCGCGTCCTTGGATGTCCTGGCCATGGCCGGCTCCATCGCCGCCGCGGTGATCCTTTACCTCGAGCTCTTCGTCAAGACGAAGGGTTGAGCGCTTCTCCCATGGCATCCGAACTGATCTCCAACCTCGATACGACGAACTTTGATTCGTCGATCAAGTCCGCCAGCGTGCCCGTGCTGGTCGACTTCTGGGCCACCTGGTGCGGCCCCTGCAAGCAGCTCGGCCCGGTCCTCGACCAGCTCGCCGGCGAGATGGCCGGTTCCGTCCAGATCGCCAAGGTCGACGTCGACAGCAACCCGGCGCTCGCCCAGCAGCTCGGCGTGACCTCCATCCCAGCCCTGTTCCTCTTCAAGAACGGCGTCGTGGTGGACAAGATGGTCGGCGCCCGTCCGAAGTCGGATATCGCCGCCTTCATCCGCAAGCACGCCTAAGGGCGGGCCCGCGGCCCACGAGAAGGCCCGGCAGCGCAAGCTGCCGGGCCTTCTGCTTGGACAGGTCAGCCGGGGGCTTACTTGGCCTCGAGCGGGTGCTCCTTGAGGAGGTCCGCCGGGGCGTACTGGCCGCGGGTGCCGATGGCCTTGCGGGCCTCGGCGACCTTCGTGTCCATGACCGGACCGGCGGTATTACCCCAGGCCTGGCGGACATAGGTGGCGATGTGAGCGACCTGCGCGTCCTTGAGGGCAGCGCCGACGTTGGGCATGTTGCCGTTGTACTTGACGCCGTTGACTTCGATCTCGCCAGCCAAGCCGACCAGGATGGCTTTGATGAGGCGCTCCTCCGCGCCGGCGACCCAGGCGGACTTGGCCAGGGGCGGGAAGGCACCGGGGACGCCGAGACCGCTGGCTTGGTGGCAGGCGGCGCAGTTGGCGACGAAGAGTTTCTCGCCCTTGGCGGCGTCGGGCTCGAACTCGACGGGTCCGGTCGCGGCCGTGACCTTGGGAGCGTTGACATCAAAGGCCGTGGAGGCGAAGTCCCCGCTGTTGCGGGTGAGGTAGAGACCACCCCAGAAGCCGAAACCGCAGAAGAGGAAGACGATGAAGATGGGCGTCAGGGAGAAGCCTTCGCGAGGCTCTTCCTTTTCGCGGGCGAGCTGCGAATGGACCTCCACGAGGCGGCCGTCGGAGAAGCCGTCGGCGGCGGGACCAGGGTTGCCCTGGGGCGGACGGTTGCGGTCGGGATGACGATTACGGTCGTTCATGGGATCACTGCTTCAGTTTGGCTTCGGGCGAGGAGTAGTCCTGGCGGAGGGACTTGAGGTACGCCACCAGGGCGGCCGAACGCTCGGCCGTGAGGAAGGCGTAAGGCGGGTGGCTGACGCCGGCCGCCGGGGCGGCGAGGAAAGCGGCGAGCTCGGCGTCGGACTTGGCGCGGGCGCCGTAGTTCGCGAGATCCGGACCGACGCGGCGCTGACCGAGCAGCACCTGCGGCTGGAGGACGTAGTCACGGGCGA
Source organism: uncultured Opitutia bacterium (assembly GCA_903882335.1). Lineage (GTDB taxonomy): Bacteria > Verrucomicrobiota > Verrucomicrobiia > Opitutales > UBA953 > UBA953. The sequence goes on from CAIRWP010000358.1 coordinate 4,912, forward strand.
CGCTGGGGCGGACACCGTAACCGCGGGCGATATCGCTACCCTGACCGGCCGGACGGACCTGCTGGGTGTGACAGGCCACGCAACCGAGGTCGAGGTAGACGGCCCGACCTTGGATGGCGAGGCCCGGTTCGCGGGCCGGGAACAGCGGGCCGCCTTCCTCGGCGGGGGCGCGGCCGAGGGAGCCGAGTTGGACCTGGGCGGTGACCAGCAGGCCGGTCCAGACGGCGGCGACGCAGAAGAAGACGCCGGCGAGGAGGAGGTTGAGGTTCTTCATGGGGCCGGATTAGTCGGAGCGACCATCGGAGGTCGGGGTGGTGGAAGAAAGGATCATGCCGAAGGCGTTGAGGGCGAAGGCGACGTGCCCGACCAGCAGGAGCAAGGCCGCGAGCGAACCGGCGAGCGCCCACGGGGCGGACTGCGCGGCGACCTGGGCGGCCGAAACCGCGGGGTTAGCCAGCTGCTGACCAGCCTGCCAGCCACCGGCGAGGGACGCGCCGACGGCGACGAGCAAGCCGAGGAAGGCGGACCAGAAGTGGACGTGCACCAATTTGGAAGAGGGCCAGAGCGAACCGGTCAGGCGCGGCAGGATGAAGTAGCTCGCGCCGAAGAGGATCATGGTCGCGGCACCGTAGGTCAGCAACTGGACCTGGCCTTCGGCGAAGCTGGTGAAGGCGAGCGTCGCGCTCAGGTCGCGGGTCGAGCAGACCGCGGCTAGGAGGCCGAAGATCAAGAAACTCACGATCCCGACCACGACGAAGCGGAGGGTGGTGCTGTTCCACGCCCGGGACCAGCCGCCGTCCACAGACAGCGTGGAGAGGAAGTTGATCGCGAGGACGACGACCGGCACGAGGCCGAGCACCGAAGCCACGACGCCGACGGACTGGAGCCAGATGGGGATCGGGGCACCGAGCAGGGCCGCGGGGGCGCCGAGACCGGCGAAGAGGAAGAGGGTCCAGAAACCGACGGGCGCGAGGTAGTAGTGCCCGAGGGGACGCCCCAGGATCTTCGGGACGAAGTAGTAGGCGGCCGCCAAGGCGGAGGCGCCGAACCACAGGAAGAGCAGGTTCTGGACGAACCAGGCATGGGCGAGGGCCTGCACCGTGCCGACCGTCGGGAACCAGAGCACCATCAGCTGCGCAAGCAGGTAGACCAGCGGCAGTGCGAAGGTGGCGCCGACGATGTACCACTGGGAGACGAAGTGCTGGCCGCCGGGGCGGCGGGCGTAGGCCACGACGGACCAGAGGGCCGAAAGGAGGAAAGCCAGTAGCAAGACCGGGCCGACCTCGCGGGGCAGGTCGAGCAAGGCGAAGCCGCCGAGTTCACCACGGATGATCTGGACCACGCCGTAGGTGAGCGCGAGGTTCCAAGTGGCGCCGCCGAGGGTGGCGAGCCAGCCGTTGCGGAACTCGAAGCGACCCAGCTGGGCCATCAGCCAGAAG
>CAIRWP010000359.1 GCA_903882335.1 uncultured Opitutia bacterium
CGCGCAGCGATGATGTGCCTGACCCCCTGTGGAGGCCGACCCCCGGCCGACCGAGGACGGTCAGCCCTACCTGAAACGCAGGAGGACACGAGGACAGGAGGCGTACCTGTCTGACTCTGCCTACTGACCCTGACCCTGTTGCATCTATTGCATCCCTGCCTCGCTCTTCCTCCAGGCCCCCGCCCAAGCCCCGGCCCTGGCCCTTCGCTCCTACTTCCCCGGCAGCTTATCCACGTCGACCTGGGGCGGGTTCTTGCTCTCGGGGATCTGCAGCATCACGCCGCGCTTGCCCTTGGGCGCGCCGTAGCCGCCGGTGCTGAGGACGACGCCGTTACCTTCCACGTAATGGTCGAAGTCGGACCGGCCGAGCTCGGCGGTGGCGCTGGACTTGGCTTCGCGCAGCTGGAGCCACTTGCCCTCGGTGTTGCGGATCCAGACGTTGGAGTAGTGGCAGACGCGCTTCTGCTGGCCGGCGCTGCCGGACCAGTCCTCCACGAAGGAGTAGAGGCCGTCGAGCTTGGCCTTGGTGTTCGGGCGGCGGAAGGAGGTCAGGAACTTCCATTGGCCGCCGTCGACGCGCACGTAGGTCGAGAAGATCGCGCCCGTGCCGTCGGGCTTCACGCCCAGCAGGAAAGCGTACGTCTCGTTGTCCTTCCAGGGGTATTCCCAGTGGCTGTGGCCGCCGGAGCCCTCGTGGTCGAACGCGTACGCCTTCACGTCGTCGCCCTTGGCCAGCATCCGCACGATCGAATTCTTCAGTTCCTCGGAGTCGGCGCCTTCCTTCTTCACGGCGTTCTTCACGTAGCCCGAATCCCAGAGCGAGTAGATGAACCAGCGGTCGTCGGGGTTCGTGCCGAGCGCGCGGCGCTGGAAGCCGAAGTAACCCTGGCCGAAGCCGAGCACGCAGTTGTAGGTCGCGGCCGGGCCCGGGGCCGACTTCGCCTCGGCGTAGGCCCAGAGGGCGGTCTCGCCCTTCGGCACGGGGTAGCCGTAGTGCACCGACTGGGCGTTGCCGTTGGGGAGCGCCCAGAGGTTGGCGTTGGTGCCCTTGCGGAGCAGCAGGCCGTTCACGGTCAGCGGCGCCTCGCCATCGGCCTTGCTGGCCAGCGCGATCAGGTAGGTGCCGGCCTTCGGGAAGGAGAGGGTGAAGTCGGCGGAGTGCGCGAGCTTGCCGGTGCCGGTCAGGGCGAGGTCGGTCACCGCGACGCGGGTACGCACGGCTTCCAGGTCGTCGGTCGCGGTGACCTGCAGCGCGCGCTTGGCGCCGGCCGCGAGGTTGAAACGCGCGGCGAACGTGACGTCGCCGGCCTGCTCGACCACGACGGGGACGAGCAGGAGGCCCGCGCCCTTGAAGGTGGCGGCGCCGACGTTGCCGCGGTCGCCGAGCGTGACTTCCTTGCCCTCGGCGTAGGCGGTCTTGAAGTGCGCGACGGGCGTGGCGACGGCCTCCTGGTCAAACTTGAAGCCGGTGACGACGACCGCGCCCTTGCGTTCGACGGCCTCGAGGTTGAGGAAGGTCGGAACGCCGGCCGTGACCTTGGCGCCGCCGAGCGCGACCCATTGGGCTTCGCCGTTGCCTTCGACCGAGCCGGTGAGGTCCTTGCCGGCGAGGCGGCCCTTGAAGCCGGTCTTCGCGCCCTTGGCCAGCTTGACCTGCACGGAGACCGCGACGTTGCCGTCGGCGGCGAAGGTGAAGCAGGCCATCAGGCCCTTGTCGCCGTTGAAGGTCGCCACGCGTTTGCCGCCGTCCTCGCTGAAGCGCGCGCCGAAACGCGTCGGGCCGGCGGACTCGAGGCCGACCTCATTGGCGACGGCGGAGATCAGCAGGCAGGGTAGGGCGAGGGCGGTCGCGAGGAGGCGGAAGCAGGGGCGCATCGGGATGGCTCCCTTTCTGGACCGTCCCATCCCCCAATCCAACCCAAACATATGGCGTTTAACGGGCGTGAAGGAGGGAGTGAGGGATGCAGCGCTGGCCAGATTGAGTACAGAGTGCGGAGTACAGAGTAGGAGTGCGGAGTACAGAGTGCTGCGTCGAGTGCTGAATCGAGCGTACCAGTAGCCTCTTCGACCTAACCGCCAACCGCCAACCCCCAACCGCTCGCGAGCTCCGCTCGCGCAGGTAGGGACCAGCGTCCCGCTGGTCCGCGTCTACTCGCCTGCCTCTTCTGGTCAACTGGCCAACTGGCCAGCCGGTCAACTCTCCGGTGGCTTCATCTCGCGCAGCGATGATGTGCCTGACCCCCTTGTTGATGGCCGACCCTCGGCCGACCGAGGACGGTCAGCCCTACCTGAAACGCATAGAGGACAGGAGGACACGAGGATAGGAGGGCACGAGGACTCGAGGACGGTCAGCCCTACCCGTAGCCGCATCGTCCCAACCGCCAACCGCCAACCCCCAACCGCTCGCGAGCTCCGCTCGCGCAGTCCGTGTCTCCCTGTATCCCAATCGACTCAGCACTCGACCCAGCACTCCGTACTCTTCTCCTGCCTCCCGCTCCGGCCAACTGATCAACTGGTCAACCGATCAACCATAGTTTAAAACCTCCTCGTATACCCGACATACACCGACCGGGGCTGGGCGCCGAAGCCGATGCCGGCGGGCGGCGCGTCCTCACCGAAGAGGTTCTCGACGCGCAACGACAGCTCGCCGCGCGCGTCCAGGGCGTAGCGGATCCAGAGGCGCGCATAGGCGGCGTCCGCCAGGTCCACGCGCTGGCCGAGGTTCCAGTCGTAATCGACGCGGTCGCGCAGCAGCGTCACCGCCCCGCCAAACGTCCAGTCGTCGCTGGGCGCGACCTCGGCGCCGGCGTTCAAGGTGAGGCGCGGGCGACGCAGCAGCGTCTGCCCCGTCGCGGCCACGCCTTGGTAATCCGGCGAGAGCACCTCGGTGTCGAGCAACGTGGCCGCGCCGAAGAGACGCAGGCCTTTGACCGGCCGGCCGGCTGCGCCCAGTTCGATCCCTTGCGTGCGCGCCTTCGCGATGTTGAAGGTCTTGTAGAAGTCGGCCGGGTCGTAATCAATCAGGTCGGTCAGCTCATTGCGGAAGACCGCGAGGGTCGCCGAGAATTCGCCCGGGATACGGCTCTCGTAGCGCAGGCCGATCTCTCCGCCGGTGTTGGATTCCGGACGCAGCGCCCGGTTGCCGGAGGTGCCGTAGGCGAGGTCGTTGGCCGCGGGCGCACGGTAGGCCGAGGCGATCTTGGCTTCCGCCACGAGCTCCTTGCCGAGTCGCCGCGCGTAACTAAATTCCGCCGTCGTCTTACCCGCGAAATCGGTGTGCTCGTTGCGTCGCCACGCCGCGCGGAAGCGGTCGGCCGCGGACGCCCGCCAATCGGCCCGCGTCCAGACCCCGAGGGTCTCGTGCGTGTCGCTCCAGGCCGTGGAAAGCCCGTCCAACGCCAGCTGGTCGAAGTCCGTACGTTCGTAGGTCGCGCCGACGCCGACGGTCAGGCCCGGGCGCAGTTTCCAGTCCGCGAAGGCCGTGAGTTCGTCGCGATCGAGTAGGAAGCGCTGATGGTAGGCGAAGGGACCGAAGAAGTTGGTGCCATCGACCAGGCTCGTGACGGCGGAGCCGCCGCGCGACCAGAAGGCGACGGCCGTGACTTGGTCGTCCTGGTAGCGCAGGCCGGGCGAGAGCATCCAGCCGGAGTCCTTCTGCCAGTCGTTCGGGTCGCCCGCGGCCGGGGCAGTGGCGGATTGACCGGGGAGGCCAGCCTTGGCGAGGTCCGCCGAGCCGATCAATTCCAGCACCAGGTGAGGGGAGAGTCGCCAGGCCGATTTGACCAGCGCGTTGGTGGCGTCGCGGGCGCCGTTGACTCGCCAGCCGTCGTCGTGGGTGCTGGTGAGCGCGACGGACGTGCCCGAACGAGCGGGGGTCTGGCCCTGGGCGTCGTTGGTCAGCCAAGCGAAGCCCGCGGTGGCCCGGCCGTACGAGCCGCCTTCGACCTGCCAGGAGCCTCCCGGGGTATCCGTCAGCGGGTCCGAGAGCCGGAGGTCGACCACGCCGCCGAGCGCGTTGGCACCGTAGAGCGAGGAAGACGGACCGCGCAGGATCTCGACCGAGCGTAGTCCGAAGAGCCGGTAGCGGCCCATCTCGTAGGAACCCGAAAAACCTGGCGGGAGCCGCCGGCCGTCGAGCAGCAGGGCGCTTTGGGAGGAATTGGTGCCGCGGATGAACACCGAGGCCTGAGAGCCTTCGCCCGTCTGCTCCGTGGCATACAGGCCCGGGGTGGTCGCTAGGGCGCCAGCCAGGGTCGTCAGGCCGCTATCCGTCGCCTCGGCCACGATGACCCGGCTGACGGAGGGCGAGGCTTCCTCGAGCGGGGCAGGGTGGCGCGTCTCGACGACGACGGTTTCCGGCAGACGCGTAGGTGCCTGGGCGAGGACGAGGGCGGCGAGCAGCACGGGCATGGGGGCGAATCTTTGACCGAACCCCCGCTAATCAAATGAAATCGGGCTGGCGAACGGACTTTCCTTCGTCATAGTGGTTTCGATGGGCTCAGAAACCACCCGAGAACCCGACCACGGACCGGTCCGGCAGTTCTCCATCTTCGTCGAGAACAAGGTCGGACGTCTCAACGAGCTCGTCCAGTCCCTGGGCTCGGCCGACGTCCACATCATGGCGCTCTGCCTGGTGGACACCACCGACTCCACGATCATCCGCATCGTCGTCGACTACCCCGAGCGCGCCGAAGCCGTGCTCAATGAGCATAACTTCGCCCACGACGACGTCCCGGTCGTGGCGATTGAGCTCCAGTCTGAGGCCCAGCTCAAGGACGTCACCTCGATCCTCCTCAAGGCGGAGATCAACATCCATTACGTCTACCCGTTCCTCTTCCGTCCGAACGGCCGCTACGGCCTCGTCGTCCGCACCGAAGCGCAGGAACTCGCCGCCTCCGTCCTCGCGACCCACGGCATCACCGTGATCGGCCGCGGCGATATCGCGAGGTAAGGTAGCCCGATACAGAGCTGGCCGGCTGGCCAGTGGACAAGCTGGCAAGATTGAGTACAGAGTACAGAGTTCGGAGTACTGATAGCAGAGTACAGAGTGCTGATGGCCAGGGGAGTTGGATATTTAGTGGGTGTGCTTAACCTTCTGTCCGCTGCCTCCCTCTGGACTCCTCGAAGGCTCCGCCTTCGTCAGCACCGCGTGCTGCCCTAGCCATTGCCCTCTTCGACCTAACCGCCAACCGCTAACCCCCAACCACTCGCGAGCTCCGCTCGCGTAGGTAGGGACCAGCGTCCCGCTGGTCCGCGGCCGACCGAGGACGGTCAGCCCTACCTGAGACGCAGAGAGGACACGAGGGCAGGAGGACACGATGACACGAGGCGTGCCCGCTGCCTTCATCTTAATCTCCCCTTAATCCCTCCTTCAGATTTCGTTCATCTAAAAGTAACTTTAGCGGGCTTAACACGGCCCTGAAATCGGCTTTAATCATGGATGTGGAAAGCGCCTGCGGCTTCCGCCAACCCCAACCCCAAAACCACCATGATCAACGCCCGTCTGATCGGAACCCTCGCCCTCATCGCGGCGGCCTCGCAGGTCTCCGCCGTCAATCCGCCGCCGCCCGCGCCCGGTGCGAGCAAGCCCGCGCCCACGCCAATCAACGCGCCCGCTCCGTCCGCGGTTAAGCCCGCCCCGGCGCCCGCGCCCGTCAAGCCCGTCGTCGATGACTCCGCACTCCTCGCGCCTCCTAAGCAGCTTGCCTTGCGCCCGCACGTGCTGATCAAGCCGCCCATGCCGCGTATGAATCCGACCAAGCCACTCTTCGGGGATCCGCTGCCGGGCCTCACGACCGCGCAGCTGGAGCTCTTCGTCGACGGCAAGGCCGACTTCGAGAA
>CAIRWP010000360.1 GCA_903882335.1 uncultured Opitutia bacterium
ACGTGGTTGAGGGTGAGCGCCGCAGGAGCGGCTGTTTTTTCGAGCAAGGTGCTCATGGCGAACAGGAGGCGGGATTGGGCAGACTTAACCTTAACTTGTCAAGTTTAGTTAACTTATAATGATTAGGATTGGTATCCCCTGCTTCTCCCCCATTTCAGGCCGAATCACGGGGGCAGGCAATCGCTTACTTGGCGGCCGGAACCTCGTCCGGGACCAGCTCATCCAGCAGGCCCCGCAAGGCGATGTCGCCCCGGAGCAGCCCGGCGTCGCAGGCATCCTGCAGCGAGCGGGTGAACGAGGCCGCGAGCCGGGCCTTGCGCGCCGCGGTATCTTCCCGCGGATCGAGCACCACCCGCCCCAGGGCGGTATGGACCAAGGCGACCGTCGGCGGCGTCGAACGGGTCTCGGCGGAGAGGCCGGCGCGCACGAGGCGCTCGTAATCGGGTCGGTCCGCGAGCAACTGGTCGCGCAACGCCTGGTGCGAGCGGACGAAGGCCTCGATCTCGGCGCGCCGGCGCCCCAGCGCCGAGACGCTCGTCACCAGCAAGGTGATCGGCGCCTCCTTCTTCTCGACCAGGATCTCGCCTCCGAATTCCTCGGTCAGGCGCGTCACCCAAGGCTCGACCGTCCAGACCGCGTCGATGTCGCCCCGGGAAAAAAGTAACATGAGTTCGGCATTCTGGGCGGGCACCACCTGGGCGTCGCCGCCGCCGAGATGCACGCGCAGGCCGCCCGAGCGCAGCCAGACCCGCGCGTCGATATCCTGCGTGTTCCCAAGCTGGGGTGTACCGAGCCGACGACCCCGGAAATCGGCCGGCGTGGCGAGGCCGGCGCCCTTGCGCACGACCAACGCGTTGCCGGCGCGCGCCACGGTCGCGAGGACGCGGATCTCGGCGCCCTTCGTCCGGACGTGGGCATTGAGGGCGGGCGACGGGCCGACGTAGGTCACGTCGACGGCCCCGGCCAACAAGGCTTCCATCGCCGACGGGCCGGCGTTGAAGGCGCGCCATTCGAGCCGGGTGCCGGCGGGCAGACGCGACCGATGCCAGTCGGCCTGCTCCCGCTCGAGCTGGCGCGCGGCCAAGGCCGGCGCGTGCGTGAGGTTCGGGAAGAAGCCGACGCGCAAGGACGCCGGTTCGGCGGCGCGCGCCGCGCCGAGGCCGCAGCACAGGACCGCGAGCAGACGCGCGAGGACGGGAAGACGGACGAAGGGAATCATGGTCAGAAAGGTTTCCACTGCAGTTCGAGGTAGGCGAAATCGGTGTCGCCGCCGCGGACCTGACGGCGCATCCAGGCGCCCGCGACGAAATGGGCGTAGCCCAGGGTGACGTCGAGCCCGCGCGCGGCCTGCCAGCGGAGGCGGACGTCGAATTCGCGGCCGAGGTCGGCGCCGCTCGCGCCGGTCGCGTCGCGGTTGTTCGCCGCGTTGTAGAACCGGTCCGTCGCGCTCTGCAGCCGATACCAGCTGTAGCCGAGGTCGAAGCGCAGCCGCGCGGAGACCGTCGCCTCATAACGGAGCTTCGGCGCGCGGATGTTCTCGAAGACCACGTAATCGTTGGCCGACCAAGGCCGGCCGAAGCCGAAGAAACGCTCGAAGCGATGATCCACGCCGTCGCCCGGATCGCGATCCCCGGAGGCCGCGCCGAAGAAGCCGCTGAGGCGAGATTTCCAGGGGTCGCGGAAACGATAGCCCAACTCCGCGTTGGCCGCCCAGGCGGAGACTTCGCGAGCGCCCGCGTGGCCGAACTGCGCGAGGGCGGAGACATCGAAGTCCCAGCCCGAGGCCCCGAGCAGACCATAGGCCCGCAGGCCAGGCGAGTGCACGACGCGGCCACCGGCGACGCTATCGTCATCCAGCCGCAGGTAGAACGGCTCGAGGGTGATGACCTCCGACCAGCGGCGCCAATGCCCGATGGCGGCCCACAGTCGCTGGCCTTCGACGGGCCGGTCCGGCTCGCCGAGCAGGCGGGCCAGCGGCTGGACCGATAGCAGCTCGACCTGCCAGTCGTTGGCCTCCTGACCCACATAGGCCTGGAAGCCACGGAAAGCATTGGCCGTGTTCCGCCACTGGTTGTTGCCGATCAGGCGACGGTCGAGGAACTCGAAATTATGCAGGCCATAACGCACCGCGACCGGTCGGGTCTGCCCGCGGGGGTCGCCGGGAAGCGCGTGGTCCAGTCGCAGTTCCGCGTAGAGCCGGATCAGTTCCCACTGATTGAAATCGCGGTTATCGGGGGCGAACTTCCCTCCGCTCCGCCGCGCATCCTGGAGTTCGGCGGCGGCGCGGATCGGCGCGAACACGTCGCGCGCTCCGAGGTAAACCCGCGTCCGGTGCAGGAAGGGTTCGTCGGCGCCGTCGACCGGGCGGCGGATATCATCGTCGCGGTGCTCGAAGCGCAGACGATAGTCCAAACCCAGATCGTAGGAACCGACCCGCTCGACATAGGTCGGCACGTCGGGGTCGCGTCGCGTGCTGTAACTCCCGGCCTCGCGGTAGTACCCAGTCTCAGCCGCGAACACCCCCGCGCCTTGGGCGACCAAGGCGAGGCAGAGCCCACGCATGAGGGTGAAAGGGTGCATTCCTTTATTTAGTTAACATTACTAATGTTACTATGATTAAGTCGAGTTAGATATCGGAAAACGCTTAAACCAATGATTAAAAGCGTCTTAAGAGAAAGCCCCCGCCACGAACCACAGGCTGGCGCTCACGACGAGGGCGGTGGCGATCCAGCCGAGGACCAGTACCCAGCGCGGCGCGACGAAGGCACCCATGAGCTGGGCGTCGCCCGTCATGCGGACCAGCGGCCAGCAGGCGAACCCGAGCTGCAGGCTGAGGATGACCTGACTCCAGAGCAGCAGCGACTCCACCCTGCCCTCGCCCGCCAGGCCGATGACCAGCAACGCCGGCGCGAGCGCCGCAAGGCGCGTGGCCACCCGGATGATCCAACTGGCCGTCTTGATCTTCAGGAAGCCTTCCAGGACGATCTGGCCGGCCATGGTGCCGGTGATGGTCGCGTTCTGGCCCGAAGCGAGCAGCGCGACGGCGAAGAGCGTGCCGGCGAACGTGGCCCCGAGCACGCCATCCAGGAGGCGATGGGCCTCGCGGATGTCGGTCACGGCCTCCGGTCGGCCGTGGAAGGCCGCGGCGCTGAGCACGAGCAAGCCGGCGTTGACGAAGAAGGCCAGGCTCAGCGCGAGCGTGGAATCCCACGTGGCGAAGCGCATGGCCTCGCGGCGCTCCGCGTCGGTCCGGCCGAAATCGCGGGAGCCCACGATCGACGAATGGAGGTAGAGGTTATGCGGCATGACCGTGGCGCCGATGATGCCGAGCGCCACGAAAAGCATGCCCGGGCGGGTCAGCACTTCCGTCGTGGGGAGGAAGCCCTTCACCAGCTCGGCGACGACGGGCTTGGCCAGCAGGAGTTCCACGCCGATGCAGGCGGCGATGGTCAGGACGAGCACGGCGACGATCGATTCGAGCCAACGGTAGCCGAGGCGCGTGAGCGCGAGCAGGACGAGCACGTCCAAGGCGGTGATGATGGCGCCGAAGAACAGCGGGATCCCGAAGAGGATCTGCAGCGCGATGGCCGAGCCGAGCAGCTCGGCGAGGTCCATCGCGATGATGCCCAGCTGCGCGGCGAGCCAGAGGAATTTACCGACGAGCGGCGAATAGCGCTCCCGACAGGCCTGGGCGAGGTCGAGCCCGGTCGCGACGTTGAGCCGCACGCAGAGGTGCTGGAACAGGATCGCCATCAGGTTCGACAGCAGGATCACCCACAGGAGCGCATAACCATACTGCGAACCGCCGGCGAGATCGGTGGCCCAGTTACCCGGATCCATGTAACCGACGGAGACCAGGAAGCCGGGGCCGACGAAACCGAGGAACCGGCGAAAGGCTCCCCAGCGGGAGGCGGCGCGGACGGCGCTCGGGTCGGCTGGCTTCATCAGCCTCGAGCATCATGCCCGTCCGTTCGCTGTCAACCCGCGGCCCGCCAGATGGAATCGATGGCCGTGAGCGTCCACAGCGCCGTCCGCCAGCGGTGCGAGCGGATCAACCCGGCCAAGGCGGGCGACGCCGGCCCTTCGTCGCGGAGCCGACGGTGGCACGGCACCGACCACCCGGCGGTCAGCCCCCAGCAGACCACCACCAAGGCGAGGCCGAGGTAGGCGCCGGCGAGGAGCGCGGCGGCGAGGTGGCCGGCCATCTGCAGACCGAGCAAGGGACCGATGACCCAGCCGACTTTCCGCGTGTAGGCGTCGTGGGCCGCGGCGAAGCCCTCGGCCCGCCAGCGGGCGAAATCCGGATACGTGCACAGCAGGATGAGCCAGCAGACCGCCGCCAGGGCGAAATCGACGCCGGCCAGGCTGGCACGGAGGAAGGGGGCGTCCATGAGGGAAGCAAAGCGGGTTTTACCCTTTGCACAACCCGGCGGGCCGCTAAAACCATGGCATGCCCCGCCTCTTCCTCGGCCTGCTGTTCGCCGTCGTCACCCTGTGCCTCCCGGCGCACGCCGCCGATACGCCCCCGAATATCGTGATCCTCTTCGCCGATGACCTCGGCATCAACGACCTCAGCTGCTACGGACGCAAGGACCAGCGCACACCGAACCTGGACCGGCTCGCCGCCGAGGGCGTGCGTTTCACCCAAGCCTACGCGGCGGCCTCGGTCTGCTCGGCGTCCCGGGCGGCCTTGCTCACCGGCCAGAGCCCCGCACGACTCCGGATCACGACCTTCCTGCCGGGCCGCTCGGACCGGGCGTCCCACCGCCTGCTCAGCGCCCCGGTCAACCTCGCCCTGCCGGCGGGCGTGCCGACGATCGCCGAAGTCCTGAAGACCAAAGGCTACGCGACGATGGCGATCGGTAAGTGGCACGTGGGCGGCAAGGGACACCAACCGACCGACCACGGCTTCGACGAATTCGTCCCCGGCCGACCCAACCCCGGGGCGGAATCCCCCCTCGGCGGCAAAGGCGAGCTCGGCCAGGCCGAAGCGGCCGTGAAGTTCATCGAACGCAGCAAGGCCAAGCCCTTCCTGCTGTACCTCGCGTTCGACAACCCGCACATCCCGCTCGCGGCGCCGGCCCAAGGCATCGCGGCGAACGCGCAAGCCTTCCACCCGACCTATGCCGCGCTGGTCGAATCGCTCGATGCCGCCGTCGGCCGCGTGCTCAAAGCCCTCGACGACCAAGGCTTGGCCAAGAACACCGTGGTCATCTTCGCCTCCGACAACGGCGGCGTCCACGTCTCCGAGCTCAAGGAGACGCCGCCGACCTACAACGCTCCCTGGCGGGCCGGCAAAGGGTTCGTCTACGAGGGCGGGCTGCGCTCCCCGCTGATCATCCGCTACCCGGGACGGCTCGCGACGCGCGAGATCGCCGCACCGGTGGTGCTGGGCGACCTCTTCCCCACCCTCTGCGGCCTGGCCCAGGCGACCCGCCCCGCCGTCCAAGATTTCCAGGACCTCGGCCCGTTGCTCTTCGACAGCCAGCCGGCCTCAGCGGCACCGCGCGCGCTCACCTGGCATCAGCCTCACTACATGAACCAGGGTGGTCGACCCGCCGGCGTCATCCGCGAAGGCGACTGGAAACTCATCGAGCAGTACGAGGACGGCAGCCTCGAACTCTACAACCTCGCGAAGGATCCCGGCGAACAGACCGACCTCGCGGCGGCGGAGCCAGCCCGTGTCGCCGCGCTGCGCGGCAAACTGGAAGCCTGGCGACGCTCCGTGGGGGCCGCCCCGACCAAGGCCAACCCAGACTTCGACCGGGGCCGCTGGGAAAACTGCTTCGTGAAGTTCGACGCCACCCGGGTGCAGGCGCTCCCGACCTCCGCGGCGATGCGCCCGCTCATGGCCGACTGGCGCCGGGCGATGGACGACGCCACGCCGACGGGCCCCAACGCCCTGATCTTCCTCGAGGCCAAGGACGCCCAGGTGCAGGCGAAGAAACTGAAATACGAGGACCCGCCCCAGAAGGATACGCTCGGCTTCTGGGTCGACCCGGCCGACACAGCCTCTTGGACCTTCCCGGTCGCGCAGCCCGGCAAATACCGCGTGAGCGTCCTGCAAGGTTGCGGCAAGGGCAGCGGCGGCTCGACGGTCGCGCTCGAGGTCGGCGCGGCGCGGGCGGAATTCACGGTCGTGGAGACCGGCCACTTCCAGCGGTTCGTCCCGCGCGAGGTCGGGGTGCTCGAGCTCGCCGCCGGCGCGAACACGCTCACGGTCCGCCCGGTGAAGAAGAAGGGCGCCGCCGTGATGGACCTGCGCCGCGTCACCCTCGAGCGCGTCGAATAGCTCAGCGGCCCGCGAGCAAGGCGCGCAGTTCGGCCTCGGGCTCCTCGTGCCCCTGCGCCACGGCGAGGGCGAGCGCCTCCGTCCAGGCGGCGCGGGCGCCGGGACCGTCGCCGACCGCGGCCAAGGCCCGGCCGAGCAGCACGCGCGGCATCATCCAGTCCGCCTTCGCTGCGGCGGCCTGCCGGAGATGCTCGGCGGCCTCGGCGGGCGCGCCTTCCTTGAGTAGTTCCTGCCCCAGCGAGAAACGGAACAGCGGGTTGGCCGGGTCGGCCGCGAGGTGCGTGCGGAAAAGGTCGGAGCGAAGCGGGCTCATGGGGCGTCGAGACGGAAGACGACGACGGACAGGCCGGGCAGGCGGACCTCAATCGAGCAAGGCCGGCCCTGGCAGGGGATGCGCTCGGCCTGGACGCCGCCGAGGTTGCCCAACCC
>CAIRWP010000361.1 GCA_903882335.1 uncultured Opitutia bacterium
GAGATCGAAGACCGAAGGGCGCTTGGCGTCCGCGGAAGCCCGGCGCTCCGGTGCGAGCGTCTCCGGGAAGAACTTCACGACCAGCAGGAAGTTCAACAGGGCGAGCGAGGCGGCGATGGCGGCCGGGACGGAGAACGGATTAAGCCCGAAGGACCCCTCGGCCGCGCCGTGAGCGAATTGGAGAGACGATGCCAAGCCGCCGATGACGGGACCGAAGACGAAGCCTAGGCCGATGGCGATACCGACCACGGCCATCCCCTTCGTGCGGTCTTTTTCGTCAGTAATGTCTGCGGCCGCCGCGCTGGCGACGGCGATATTGCCGGCCATCATGCCCGAGATAAGCCGCGTGACGACCACGACCCAGAACTGGGCCGCGAAGATCCAGAGGAGGTAGGAAAGGGCGTTACCAGCCAAGGTGATGGTCAGGATCCGGCGGCGGCCCAGGCGATCGGAGAGCGCGCCCCAGATGGGCGAGAAGACAAACTGCAGCAATGAGTAAAGGGTGCTCAGCAAGCCTCCGAAGAGGACCGTCTTCTTGAAGACCGTATCGCCACCCATCCATTCAGCAGCCGAATTCAGAGAACCAATCAACGTGCCAGCGGAGCCTTCCCGGATATAATGGTCCAGCAGGTGCGGAAACAGCGGGATGATGATGCTGAAACCCACGATATCCATGAACACCGTCAGGAAGATGAGTCCGAGGATGCGGCGCTGCGGGGACGGGGGGCTCACGGTCATGGGGGCGAAAATGACACCCGGGGGCCGAGGCGCAAACAAAACAGCGGCTTGCGAAACCGGGCCTCCGCCGCGAGGATGGTCCCATGCGCCTCGCCGCCCGCCTCCTCCTCGCCTGCCTCCTCGGGTTCGGCCTCGCCCGGGCGGCCACCGACCCGAAGCTCCTGCTGATCGAGCAGACGCTCAACGGCTTCACCGACGAGGATTACGCCGGCGCGGTCGAAAAGCTACTGGCGGAACACGAGGCGCGGACCGGCGTGCCGTTGCGTCCGGGCTCGCTCCGGAAATGCGGACTCAAGGTGTCCTCCGAGTCGGGCGTCGGCCTGTGTACCCCCAAGCCCCTCGTCCGGGCCGTGGGCGCCGCCCTCCTCCGGCGCGGGTTCGCGCGCGACGCGGTCATCATCTGCGACGGGCGCCAGGAAAGCATGCGGGCCTGCGGTTTCCTGCCGCCCTTGAGCAAGGACGAAGCCCGCTTCGAAGGCTACCCGGCGCAGGCCTGGGACCAACTGGCGCCCGGCTGGGCCGGCGACGCGCGCCTACGCTACGAGAACCAGGTGATGCCGAGTCCCGGTACGCCCAACGTCCCCTGGGGCAACCCGCGGATCAGCATCCTACCCAAGACCCTCTTCGATGACGTCGACTTCTGGATCAACCTCCCGGTGCTCAGCGACAGCAAATCGCTCGGGGTGCACGGCGCCCTGGCCGCCGCCTCGCTCGGCAACATGGTGAACGCCGAGCGCTTCCTCGACATGCCCTCGAACGCGGCCAAGGCCGCCATCGAGGTCTGCGCGATCCCGGGACTGACCCGGCGCCAGGCGCTCACCATCCTCTCGCTGGAGCGCTACCAGGTCCTCGGTGGGCCGACCTACGACGCGGGGTGGGTACGCTCGGACAAGGTGATGCTCGCGAGCGCGAACCCCGTCATCCTCGACTTCGTCGGGCTGCAGAAGATCAACGCCGGCCGCGCCGCGCGGCAGATCGCGCGGATCCACCCCGAGCCGCCGATCTTCAGTCTGGCCAACGACGGCGAGATCCGCCTCGGCACCTGCCGGCCGGACGAGATCACGCTAGTCCGGCTCGCCGCCCCCTGACTTCATGCTCAATCGCCTCAAGCAGTTCCTGGCCCCGCTCCGCTACTGGAGGGAGCTTCCCCTGCGGGAGCTACCGGACCGGCCGGCCGCGGCGCCCGTCGCCGTCGGCAAGATCCCTCCGGTCGTGATCCAGACCTGGGAGGATCGCCGCTTCGGCAAGAACCACCTGCGGGAGATGGCCAAGTTCCGCGACCTCAACCCCGAGCTCAGCTTCGTGCTCTGGGACCGCGAACAGCGCCTGGCCTACATGCGGGAGCGCTGGGGTGCGCACCCGATCTTCCCGATCTACCAGCAAGCGTTGTTCGGGCCGATGAAGACCGATATCTTCCGCTACTGCCTGATGGCCGACCGCGGGGGCTTCTACTTCGACATCAGCAAGGGTTGCACCGTCCCCCTGCGGACGCTCTGCGAACCGGACGCCGAAGCCTTGATCACCTTCGAGCCGCACCCCAGTCCGATCCCCTGCCCGGCCGCAGTCGCGCCTCACCTGCGCCACCCGGACAAGCTGCTGCTGCAATGGGGGTTCGGCTTCGCCCCGGGGCACCCGATCCCGCTCCGGACGATCGCCAACATCTGCGCCGCCTACCCGCGCTACCAAGGCAAGGTCTTCGCCTTCCCCAAGGATGCCATCCGTGAGCTCACCGGCCCGATCATGTTCACGCAGAGCGTCCATGATGTCTATGCGCAGGGCCCGTTGACCGGCGTCACCCAGGCCGGCATCGACTTCAACGGCCACGGGGTCTTCGCCCTAAAGGGATCGAAGGTGCGCTACATGACCGCGCCGGCCTATACGAAGGCCAAGGATCAGCCGATCGTGCGCTAGGCCGCCAAGCGACGCAGGTTGTCCGCGCCGGCGCGTAAAGCGGCGAGCTGGAACCGACGGTAGACCGGCAACCCACACCAGACGAACCAGCGGCTGGGACGGACATGATACGAGACGGTGAGGACGAGTTCTTCGCCTTCGCGCTTCACTTCCGCCCGCCAGATACCGCGTCCGTAATGACGACGGGTCGTCGCATAACCTAAGGCGACCTGTTCAGCGCCGGCTTCGACGACGTCGACCTCGACGATGGCTGGCAGCATCAGCGGCGGCAGACCCGGCAGATTAGGCACGAATAATCCTAGCCCGAGCCTATCGCCGACACGTAACGGACGTCCTTCGTCTTCGAATTGAGTCCGTCGAACCATCACGGAAGCAGGATAGAAGCGGTAACCGAGCAGGGCTTCCTTCACCCGGGCAAAGGCTTCCGGCGACCAAGCACCCACCACGAC
>CAIRWP010000362.1 GCA_903882335.1 uncultured Opitutia bacterium
AGCCGCTGGACCCAGGTCTCACCCTGGGCGGCGAGCGCGGCGAGGATCAGGGCGGCCGAGGCGCGCAGGTCGGAGGCCATCACGGGCGCGCCGGAGAGCGGCTTGCCGCCGTGGACGCTGGCGACGGCGCCGTCGACGGCGATGTCGGCGCCCATGCGCTGCAGCTCCGCGGCATGCATGAAGCGGGCCGGGTAGACCTTCTCGGTGAAGGTGCTGCGGGCCGGCACGAGCAGCTGCAACGCCATGAATTGCGCCTGCAGGTCGGTGGGGAAGCCGGGGTGCGGCGCGGTCACGATGTCGACCGGCCGGGTCGGGCGGCCGTGGGCCCGGATGAAATCCGGGCCGGTCTCGACGGCGACGCCCGCCTCGCGGAGCTTGCCGAGGAAGGCTTCGAGGTGCGCGGGCTCGGCGCCCTGGACGGTGACGTCGCCGCCGGTGATGGCGCCGGCGACGAGGTAGGTGCCGACCTCGATGCGGTCGGGGATGATGACGTGGTCGCAGCCGCGGAGGCGCGCGACGCCTTCGACGACGATCGTGGAGGTGCCCTGGCCCGAGATGCGGGCGCCCATCTTGGTGAGCAACGCGCAGAGGTCGACGACCTCGGGTTCGCAGGCGGCGGTGAGGATGCGGGTGACGCCGGGCGTGAGCGTCGCGGCCATCACGAGGTTGGCGGTGCCCAGCACGGTGCTGCCCATCGGGCCGCCCATGTCGACGTCGGCGCCGCCGGCGGCCGCGGCATCGACGCGCACGAGGCCGCCTTCGGAGGTCACCGCGCAGCCGAGCGCCTCGAGCCCGCGCAGGTGGAGGTCGATCGGGCGCGGCCCGATGACGCAGCCGCCGGGGATCGCCATCTCGGCCCGCCGCAGCCGGCCGACGAGCGCGCCGAGCAGGCAGACGGAGGCGCGCATCTTGCGGACGAGGTCGTAGGGCGTCCGGTGGGTGAGCGCGGCCGCGCGAATCACCCAGGTCCCCGGCGCGGGCTGCGCGACCTCGGCGCCCTGGTGGCGGAGGATCTCCGCCATGAAGCGGACGTCGCTGAGGTCGGGCACGCCGCGCAGCGTGACGACCTCCTCCGTGAGCAGCGCGGCGGCGAGGATCGGCAGCGCGGCGTTCTTCGCGCCCGCGGCGCGGACGACGCCCCGCAGGACCGGGCCGCCGTGGATGTGCGCGACTTCCAGCATGTCCGGAAAAGAAGCGGGGGCGCCGGTCGGCGCCCCCGTCTGGTTCAGCCTTCGCGCGGGCCGTTGCGATCGCCGCGGGGGCCGCGGGAGTCGCCGCGTCCGCCACGGTTGCCACCCCGGTCGCCGCCGCGTCCGCCGCGGAAGTCACCGCGGCCACGGCCGCCGCGCTGACCACGGTCGCCGCGGTCGTGGCGTTCGCCGCGGTGTTCGCCGCGGGGCGGGTGGGCGGGGCGTTCCGCCGGCACGAAGACGGCCTTGTCGGGGATGCCGAACAGGGAGGCGAGCTTGCGCTTCACCGTCGCCCAGAAGCCGATAGGGGCCTGGACGGGGATCACGACGGGCTCGATTTGGATGCGCGGGCGTTCCTCGCGGCGCGGGCGTTCCTCGCGACGGGGGCGGTCGCCGTCCGGCGCGCCTTCTTGGCGGGGTTCACGCGGTTCGCGGCGTTCGCGGGGCTCGCGACGCGGGCGACCTTCGAAGGCGCTGCCGTCCGAGGGGATGCCGGGCTGGCGGCCTTCGGGCACCGGGGCGCCTTCGGCCTGCTCCGGACGGGGCTCGCGCGGTTCGCGACGTTCGCGGGGCTCGCGACGTTCGCGGGGTTCGCGGTGCGAGGCGCTCGGCTGCTTGGCGCGGTCGCCGGAAAGCGATTCGGTGAGCTCGGCCGGATTCTCGACGACGCCGATGGCAGGGCGGGAGGCCTGGCCAGGAGCGGTCGGGGCGCCGCCACGGGGCGTGCCACGGCGACCGAACTGCTTCGGCGGCAGGATCGTGCCGGGGGCGGCGGCGGGTTCGTTGGTGGCACCGATGACGGACAGGGGAGGAAGTTCCGCGTGGGCGGACTCCAGCTTGGCTTCACGGATGCTCGGGGTGGGGGTGCGGACTTCGTTGGTGACAGCGTCTGCGGCGGTCTGGTGGGAGGAGGTAAGCTCCTGGCCCGGGTTTTCTTCTTGGCTCATGTTTCTGTGGTTGGGGCGGCCTTCGTTTGGGCCGACCGGTGGATGCGGCGCCTCCGGAGTGGGGGCGTGCCGCGGTGGTTCGGGCTCTTTAGGAATGGAGGACGATCCTCCAAGGGCACCGAGGGACCCCAGGTCGGGGACCCGGGGAAGGTTGTGAATAAGTCGATACGTTCCGCTTAACAACAAGAAACCACCTCACCGGGCCTCTTCGGTGAACCTTTGTTCACGAATGAGCATGATTTTCACCGTTCCCGGGTAGGAAAGCTTCTCCTCGACGCTCAGGCGGATCCGGCGGGTCAGTTCGGCAGCGGCGGTCTCATCCACCTTGCCCGGGTCGACGATGACGCGGAGTTCGCGGCCGGACTGGAAGGCGAACGCCTCCTGCACGCCGTCGAAGGAGCGGGCGATCTCCTCCAGCCCGCGGGCGCGCTGCACGAAGCTTTCGAGGGTCGAGGCGCGGGCGCCGGGACGGGAGCCCGAGGCGCCGTCCGCGATGATGACCAGGGGGGCGTAGAGGCTCTCGGCTTCCACCTCGCGGTGGTGGGCGGCGACGGCGTTCACGACGCGCGGGTCCTCGCCCAGCCGCCGGAGGAGCGCGGCCCCCGCGAGCGCGTGGCTGCCGCCGGCCTCGGCTTCGATGGCCTTGCCGAGGTCGTGCAGCAGGCCGGCCCGTTTCGCCGGGATCGGGTCGATGCCGATCTCCGCGGCGAGCATCGCGCACAGCTGCGCGACCTCGACGGAGTGGGCGAGGGTATTCTGGTTGGCGGAAAGTCGGAAATGCAGGCGCCCGAGCAATTCCTCGACGGCCTCGTCCATCGGCGGCAGCCCGAGCCCGCGCGCCGCGTCGCGTCCCAGCCGGCGGGCCTGCTTCACCACCTCGTCGGCGGCGGTGCGGACGTTGTCCTCGATGAGGGTCGGGGTGATGCGGCCGTCCTTGACGATGCGTTCCAGGGCGATGCGCGCGACCTCACGCCGCACCGGGTCGAAGCAGGAGACCAGCACCTGACCGGGCGTGTCGTCGATCAGGAGCGTGGCACCGGTCGTCTGCTCGAAAGTGCGGATGTTGCGGCCCTCGCGGCCCACGATGCGTCCTTTCATCTCCTCGTTCGGGAGGAACACCAGCACGGAGGTGGCGTCCTGCGTCGTCTGGGTGGTCAGCCGCTGCATCGCGGAGAGCAGTTTGCGCCGGGCCTCGTCGGCGACCTCCTGCTCGGTCTGGTCCAGTAGCTCGTGGCGTAGCCGGCGGACCTCCTCGCCCAATTCCCGCCGGAGGGTCTCGATCGTCAACGCGCGCGCCTGCTCGGCCGTCAGGCCCGCCACGCGCTGGAGTTCCGAGGTCAGCCGCGCGCGCTCGCGGGCGGCTTCCGCGTGCAGGGCCTCCGTCGCCTTGGTCCGGTCCACGGCCTCGCTCGCCAGGCGGTCGGCCAGTCGCTTCTCGTCCTCGGCCTCGGCCCGGAGCTCCGCGGCTTCTAGCGCGGCCTCGCGCCGGGCCAGTTCGACCTCCGCCCGGAGCTTGGCCTCGCGCAGCGCCCCGCGGCTGTTCTCATGCCATTTGGCGATGGCGTAGGCCGCGATCGCCCCGCAGGAGAACGTCACGGCGGCGATGAAGCTTTGGTCGGCGGCGGCCGGCATGGTGCGGTCGGGCCCGGGAGGCCCGGGCGCCACGCTTGCCCGAACAGCCTTGGTCGCAAGCCCTTTCGGGAGGTTCGCCTTGCTTCAGCGGGCTTTTCCGTGGTTGTCTGGCAGCATGTCCACCCGCTTCGACGATGAGCCGCCTGCGGCCGCGCTCTGGTGGGATAAGTTCGTCAACTTCGCCTGGCGCACGGACTGGACTCAGGTCGTGCTGATCCTCGGCCTCAGCGCCTTGGGCGTACTCGCCATCTGGTCGGCTGGCGAGTTCCGGCAGAGCGGCTTCTGGCGCTCGCAGATTGTCTTCATCGCCATCGGTTGGGTCGCCTATTGGGTTGTCGCCTCGATCGACTACCGGGAGTTCCTCCGCCACGCCCGGCGCATCTACCTGGCCGGCGTACTCCTGCTCCTGCCCGTCTCGGCCTGCGCCTTCTTCAAGACGGATCTGGGCGGCTTTATCCGGAGCATCAACGGCGCGCGGCGCTGGATGGATTTCGGGGCCTTTTCGATCCAGCCGTCGGAATTCGCGAAAGTCTCGGCACTCGTCTTCATCGCCGCTTTGCTCGCCCGTTCCCCGATCGGGCCCTTTCGGGCCAGCTGGCGCACCGTCCTCAAGGTCGGACTGGCCGCCGCGGCGCCGTTTGTCTTGATTTTTGTGCAGCCCGACCTAGGTTCTGCCCTCATCTACCTGCCGCTGTCATTTCTCCTCCTTTATGTCGCCGGCCTGACCTACAGGTTCTTCTTGGTGGCTGGGGTGGTTTCCCTCCTCTTGGGGGCTTTGGTGGCGGTCGACCTCGTCGAGTATTCCTCGAAGGTCGTGGCCTACTCCCAGGAGCACAAGGAGGACAAGGATCCGGCCCGGGCCATCCGCGGCAAACATGAGGCTGAGGCCTGGTTCTTCCTGCTCAAGGACTACCAGCGCGAACGAATCATGTCCTTCGTAGCCCCGCAGGTCATCGATCCCAAGGGTCTGGGCGTCACCTGGAACGTGCGCCAGGCCAACATCGCGGTCGGCCGCGGCGGCCTGACCGGTCAGGGCGTTGGCAACGGCACCCAGGCCCGCTTCGGCTACCTCCCCGAGGCCGCCGCCCACAATGACTTCCTCTTTTCCGGGATGGCCGAGGAAATCGGCTTCACCGGTGCCCTCTCGGTGATCGTCGGTTTCGCCCTCCTGTTCTGGCGCGTCATCCGCACCGCGGCCCGCGCCGCCGATCGTTTCGGTTCCCTCCTCGCCCTCGGCGCGGCCGCCATCCTCGGCACGCACGTCGTGGTCAACGTGGGGATGAACATCGACCTGATGCCCGTCACCGGGGTCCCCCTGCCTTTCCTCAGCTACGGAGGGTCTTTCGTGCTCAGCTGCTTCCTGCTCCTTGGATTAGTCCAGAGCGTCCACCGGCATTCGGCCGGCGGCGGCGAAGGCGGAGGTCCTCCGGCAACCGGCTTAACTGCCTGACCCGATGCCCGACCACACCGAACCCGAAGACATCCACGAAGAAATCCCGGAGGGCGCCGCCGCCCCGAACGCCCTCATCGACCAGCGCAAGCTGGCGGAGGAGGCCGCGCGCCGGCGCAAGGAGCTCCCGCTGCTCCAGCGGATCGTCAAGCACTTCTCCAAGGACCGCGCGGTGTACCGTGAGCTCGTCATCAACGCCGAGACGCTCGAGAAGCGCGTCGCGCTCTTGACCAACGGCGTCCTCGACAAGTTCGAGATCGAGCACCGCGGCGAGAACCGCATGGTCGGCGCGATCTTCAAGGGCCGCGTCCAGAACCTCGAGTCCGGACTCAAGGCCGCCTTCGTCGACATCGGCCAGCCGAAGAACGCCTTCCTGCACTACTGGGACATGCTGCCCGCGGCCAACGACTCGCAGGTCGAGTTCATCCGCGACAACGAGTCCGCCGAGCAGAAGCAGCGCAAGGCGCGCTACCAGGCCAAGGACATCCCGCAGCTCTTCCCCGCCGGCTCCGACATCGTCATCCAGGTCGTCAAGGACCAGATCGGCACCAAGGGCCCTCGCTCCACGACCAACATCGCGTTGCCCGGTCGCTACCTCGTGCTGATGCCTTTCAGCGGCGCGTGCGGCGTCTCCCGCAAGATCGAGGCCGACCCCGAGCGCGACCGGCTCAAGGACATCCTCCGCTCCCTCACCATCCCCGAGGGCATGGGCGTCATCATCCGCACTGCCGGCGAGGGCAAGCAGGCCCGCTGGTTCGTCCGCGACCTGCACATGCTGCTGAAACGCTGGCAGGCCATCGTCGAGAAAATCAACGCCCCGGACCGCAAGCCCGTCCTCCTCTACCAGGAGCCCGGCCTCATCGAGCGCACCGTGCGCGACTTCCTCACCGAGGAGGTCGACCGCATCCTCGTCGACAATCCCGAGGACTTCAAACTGGTGCAGGATCTCGTCGGCGAGGTCTCGCCGCGCTCCCGCTCCCGCGTCGAGCTCTACCAGGACCCGATCCCGGTCTTCGAGCGCTACAACATCGAGCGCCAGATCGAGCAGCTCTTCCAGCGCCGCGTCCCGCTCCCGAGCGGCGGCGAAATCGTCATCGACGAGACCGAGGCCCTCACGGCCATCGACGTCAACACCGGCTCCCACCGCGGCAAGGAGGGCAAGGACGGCAGTTTCATCACCCAGGCCAACCTCGAGGCCGTGGTCGAGGCGGCCCGCCAGATCCAGCTCCGTAACCTCGGCGGCCTCATCATGATCGACACGATCGACATGAAGAACCCGAAGGACCGCAAGAAGGTCTACGACGCCCTCCGCGAGGCGATGGAAGGCGACCGGGCCAAGCACCAGATCCTGCCCATCTCCCAGCTCGGCGTCCTGCAGATGACGCGCCAGCGCCACACCGAGTCCAACACGACCTCGATGTACACCGCCTGCCCGCACTGCCTGGGCCGCGGCATCGTCAAGAATCCCCGGACCGTCTCGGTCGAAATCCAGCGCAAACTCCTCAGCGTCATCCGCCGCCTCCGCGAGCAGTATGGCCCCGACAAGGAGCTCGAGATCAATATCCTCCTGCACCCGATCAACCTCGAGCGCATCGTCACCGAGGACCGCGAGTACTTCCGCGACCTCATGAAGTCCTGCAAGGTCCGCATCGGGACCAAGCCGGACCCGACTTACAGCATCGAGGCGTTCAAGCTCTTCGACGGCGCCGGTCGCGAGCTGCGCTGAGCGTCCGTCGGCGGGCACCGGGCCTCCCGTCGGCGACGGCGGGAGACCTGTTGCCGCCGTCAGGCGGTGCGGCGCGGGCGGTGGGCCAGTAGACGGAGACCGTTGAGGCAGACGAGGACGGTGCTACCTTCGTGGACGCCTACGCCCAGCGAAAGCGGCACGCCGGGCCGGAAGACCACGTAGGCGGCCATGCCGAGGGCGGCGCCGATCGAGATCAGGATGTTGACGCGGATCGCCCGGCGGGCGGCCCGGCTGAGTTCGATCGCGTCGACCAGCCGTTCGATGCGGTCGTCGGCGAGGACCACGTCGCTGGATTCGAGCGCGGCGTCGCTCCCGCGTCCGCCCATGCCGATGGCGACGTCGGCCGCGGCAAGTCCCGGGGCGTCGTTGACCCCGTCGCCGACCATCGCCACGACCCGGCCTTCGGCCGAGAGGCGTCGAATCGCGGCCATCTTGGCGTCGGGCGTGAGGGCGGCGCCGTAGGATTGGACGCCGACCTGACGGGCGGCCACGGCGGCGGCCTCCTCGCGGTCCCCCGTCAGCATGACCGTGCGGATCTGGCGGGCGTGCAGGGCGGCGAGGGTGGGGGCGCTTGCCGGGCGGATCTCATCCACCAGAGTCGCGCGCACGATGACAGCCCCGTCGGAGGCCCAGACTTCGCTGACGATGGCGCCGGCCGGCACGGGGGCGCCGGGGATCTCTTGCGCCCCGGTGAACTCGCGGGTGCCGACGCTCCAGCGGGCACCGTCGAGGGAGCCGGCGACGCCCTGGCCGGGTGAATTGGACAAGCCTTGGACCTCCTTCTGGATCGCGCCTTCAGCCCGGCACGCTGCGACGACGCCCGCGGCGAACGGATGCGTGGTGCCGGCTTCCAGGGAGAGCAGGGCCGAGAGGGCCCGTCGGCGATCCGCCGAGGCCGGGAGCACTTCCAGCGCGGCGACCACGGGGGTACCGGCGGTCAGCGTGCCCGTCTTGTCGAAGCAGACGCAATCGACGTCGGCCAACCGCTCGACGGCGGCGCCGCCGCGGAAGAGGATGCCTTGCCGGGCGCCGGCGGCGATGGCCGCCAGCACCGCCGAGGGGACCGAGAGCACCAGGGCGCAGGGACTCAGGACGACCAATAGCGTCATCGCCCGATAGAGCGCCGAGTTCGCGGGGTCGCCGGCCTCGCGGAAGGGGTGTCCGGCGAGTAGGAGGGTGACGAGGAAGAGGGCGGAGGCCGAGAGTGTGAAGATCGCGTAGGCGTCGCCCCAGCGGTCGATCGCGCGTTGGGCGGGGGCTTTGCTCTCCTGGGCCTCGCGGATGAGCTTCACGATACGTCGCAGGGCGCTGTCTTGTTCGGCCCGGGTCACCCGCACCACCAGTCGGCCCCAGTCGTTGAGGGTGCCTCCCGCCACCGTGTCACCCCGCTGTTTGGCGGCTGGCTTGGCCTCCCCGGTGAGGGTGGATTCGTCGACCGCGCTCTCGCCTTCGCGCACCTCCCCGTCGGCCGGCACCAGCTCGCCCGGCAGGATTGCGACGAGGTCGCCGGGGACGAGCATGGCCACCGCCACCTCCGTCTCCGCACCGTCCGGACCGAGCCGGCGGGCCTGCTTCGGGGAGCGATCGAGCAGGGCGTCGATGGCCCCGCGGGTCCGGTCCATCGCGTAGTGCTCGATGGCGCCCGCGGTCGAGAAAAGGAAGAGCAGGAGCACGCCCTCGAGCGGCTGACCCACGACCCACGCCCCGGCGGCGGCCAGGAGCATGAGCAGGTGGACGTCGATCCGCCGATGCCAGCGCAGCGCATGCCAGCCTTCCCCGGCGGCCTCCCAGGCGCCCGCGCCGCTGGCGGCCGCGGCCAGCGCCCAGCGCAGCCAGGCGGGCCCAGCCGCCAGTTCGGTTACGAGTGCGCCGAGGCCGAGCAGACCGCAGGCGAGCGCGAGCGCGCCGAGCATCCGCCATTCCCCCGCATGGTCGTGGCCGTGGTGGTGAGGGCGTCCGTTCATGCGACGCAGGCTGTCGTCGCGGCGACGGACGGTCAACCTCGCGGTCGCACCGCGCGCGTCGTCGCGTATCGAATTCATGTTTACGAAAAGCGCGTTGCGACGCCAAAAAAAACTTTTGCGCGTTAACTGAAAATTCCTCTTGCGCAAGCGAGAGTTATGCCTATCAATCTCACCAAGAGTTAACCGCAACGTGACGAACCGAACCGAAACCCCGAGCGAAAGTCTCATCACCGTGTCGCTTCCCCCGAAGCTTCACGCCGAGGCGGTCGCCTTTCAGCATCGGTCTGGTTTCTCCACTCTGAGCGAAGTCATCCGGCACGCGCTGGATCGCTTCGCCGACTCCCGCCCGGCGCTCGAGCCTTCTCGTTCCCGCCAAGTTTCTTTCCGCGTACCGTCGGAGCTCCGCACTCGAATCACCCGTCAGGCGCGTCAGGCGCAGGTGAGCGTGGGGCGCATCGTCAGGGTGGCGCTTCAGGCGCTGCCCTCTAACCCAACAACGATCCAAAAAAAGGAAAAAACTATGGCTAAAAAGAAGGCCGCCGCTAAGAAGGCGACCAAGAAGGCCACCAAGTCGAAGAAGAAGTAATTCTTCTGAGACTGTTCCGTCCTTCGGGATGGATGGCGCCGGCACCCCCGGTTTACACAAGGACCCTCGCAAGGGGGTCCTTTTCTTTTTCCCTGCGGCCCGACCCGATATAGGCTTGAAAGGGTGGGGCGGGACGAGGTTTGTTATCGGCCTCGACCATGAGCACCTCCCTCCCCGCCGACGCCGGCAAAATCACCATTTCCAACGGCAAGCTGACCGTCCCCGACCGCCCCATCATCCCCTTCATCGAGGGTGACGGCACCGGTCCGGACATCTGGCGCGCCTCGGTGCGCGTCCTGGACGCCGCCGTGGCCAAGGCCTATGCTGGCAAGCGCCAGATTCAGTGGCTCGAGGTCCTGGCCGGCGAGAAGGCCTTCAACCGGACCCAGAACTGGCTCCCCGAGGAGACCCTCACCGCTTTCCGCGAGTACCTCGTCGGCATCAAGGGCCCGCTGACCACCCCGACCGGCGGCGGTATCCGCTCCCTCAACGTCGCCCTGCGCCAGCAGCTCGACCTCTACGTCTGCCTCCGCCCCGTGCAGTGGTTCACCGGCGTGCCTTCCCCGGTCAAGAACCCGGGCAAGGTCGACATGGTGATCTTCCGCGAGAACACCGAGGACATCTACGCCGGCATCGACTTCGAGGCGGGCTCGGAGATCGCGCTCAAGACGCTCGAGTTCATCCAGACCAACTTCCCCAAGGAATTTAAGAAGATCCGCTTCGGTGCCGAGCAGCCCGCCACGGTCGGCCTCGGCATCAAGCCCGTCTCCCGGCCGGGCTCCGAGCGCCTCATCCGTTCGGCGATTCAGTACGCCGTCGCGAACAAGCGCAAGTCGCTGACCCTCGTCCATAAGGGCAATATCATGAAGTATACCGAAGGCGCCTTCATGAAGTGGGGCTACGACCTCGCCAAGAGCGAGTTCGGCGCGGTCGAGATCGACGGCGGCCCCTGGTGCAAGATC
>CAIRWP010000363.1 GCA_903882335.1 uncultured Opitutia bacterium
AGCGAGCGGCCGGTCGCGCCCACGGGGGCGGCGGCGGCGCGGTCGGCCGCGGCCTTGCCGAAGCCGTTCTTGTCCTTCGGCGCGGTGAAGAGCGTGTTGAAGGTGTCCTTGATCTTCGGGAGGTCGATGCGGTCCTGCGGGCGCTTCGGGCCGGACACGCAGGGGACGACGGTGCCGATGTCGAGGTCGATGGTCTGGGTGTAGTCGATGCTGCCGGCCTTCGGGATGCCGAAGAGGCCCTGGGCCTGGTAGTACTCGCGGACGAGGGCCACGTGGGACTCGTCGCGACCCGTCTGGCGGAGGTAGTCGAGCGACTTGTCGTCGACCGGGAAGAAGCCCATGGTGGCGCCGTATTCCGGGGCCATGTTGGCGATGGTGGCGCGGTCGGCGAGCGAGAGGGCCTCGGTGCCTTCGCCGTAGAATTCGACGAACTTGCCGACGACCTTGGCCTTGCGGAGGATCTCGGTGAGGCGGAGGGTGAGGTCTGTGGCGGTGACGCCTTCGCGGAGGCGGCCGGTGAGGTTGACGCCGATGACCTCGGGGGTCTGGAAGTAGACGGGCTGGCCGAGCATGCCGGCCTCGGCCTCGATGCCACCCACGCCCCAGCCGACGACGCCGATGCCGTTGATCATGGTCGTGTGCGAGTCGGTGCCGACGAGGGTGTCGGGGTAGAAGACGCCTTCCTTCTCGAAGACGAGCTTGGCGAGGTACTCCAGGTTGACCTGGTGGACGATGCCGATGGCGGGCGGGACGACGCCGAAGGTCTTGAAGGCCTGCATGCCCCACTTGAGGAATTCGTAGCGCTCGGTGTTGCGGCCGAACTCCTGGCGGAGGTTCTCGAGGAAGGCGTTGGCGGTGCCGGCGCGGTCGACCTGCACGGAGTGGTCGACGACGAGGTCGACGGGGACGAGCGGCTCGATCACAGCGCTATCCTTGCCGAGCTTGGCGACGGCCTCGCGCATGGCGGCGAGGTCGACGAGCAGCGGCACGCCGGTGAAGTCCTGCAGGACGATGCGCGCGACGACGAAGGGGATCTCGGTGTCGACCGGTTTGGCGGCGTTCCAGTGGGCAAGGGTCCGGACGTCCTGCTCGGTCACGGCGACGCCGTCGCAGTTACGCAGCACGGACTCCAGCACGAGGCGAATCGAGACGGGCAGGCGGGAGATTTTCCCGAGGCCGGCCTGCTCGAGGGCGGGCAGGGAGTAGAGCTGGCCGGAGCGGCCGCCGGCGGAGAAGGGGCGAAGGGCTTTGAACGGGTCGTGGTGGGCCATGGAGTTGGTTGGGTGAAAGCGCGGGTGTCCGGCGGAGCCGGGCGGTCAGGTAGCCAAAAGCAAAGAAGGCGGTCGGGGCAAGCCCGACCGCCTTTAAAAC
Source organism: uncultured Opitutia bacterium (assembly GCA_903882335.1). Taxonomy (GTDB): domain Bacteria; phylum Verrucomicrobiota; class Verrucomicrobiia; order Opitutales; family UBA953; genus UBA953. The sequence continues at coordinate 1,372 of CAIRWP010000363.1, forward strand.
GCCTTTGGCTTCCTTAGGACAGGAAGCCGATGGAGAGGGGGAATCGGTAGGTCTTGCCGTCCACCGCCTTGACCAGACCGACGATGCTTAGGATGAAGTAGTAAATACCGAGCAACCAGAGCATTAAGAATCCGACGAGGACGAGCATCAGGACAGCGCTGATGAGGGCATAAAGCAGAGTGCTAAGCTGGAAGTTGAGCAGGTTTGCGCCTTGGGTCCGCAGGTAGGGGCTTTCGTCCTTTTTAATCAGCCAGATGATGAAGGGGCCGATCAGCACTAGGCCGAAGAACGGCATGACGTGCATGATGATGGCCATGATCTTCTCATCCGACGTGGGCAGGGGCAGGGCAGGCGGGCTTTCCATCCGGCTACGGTGCTTCCAATGGGGTGATTGGCAACCCAATCAGCATCTCCGACTCCGTGAACGAAGCGACCGCCTTTCGGCGGTCGCGCAGGGAGGTCGTTGGGTCGCTTAGGCTTCGACGGCCTTCTTGATCTTGGCGAAGTTCGGCATCGAGCTCGGGTCGCGCTTGACCTCGGAGTGCACCACGAGGCCGTTCTTATCGGCCACGAACACGGAGCGCTTGGCGACGTTGAGGAGGCCGGTCTTCTCGGGGATCACGCGGGTGTCCTTGACCTTGAAGGCCTTGACCGCCACGCGGTTGAAGTCGGAGGCGAGGGTCACGCCGATGCTGGCGGACTTGGCCCACGCTTCCTGGGCGAAGGGGCTGTCGACGGAGATCGCGATGACGTCGGCGCCCAGCTTCTTGTACTCGTCGAGGAGGCCGGTGACCTTGCAGAGCTCGTCGGTGCAGACGCCGGTGAAGGCGAGCGGGACGAAGAGGATGACGGTCTTGCCTTTGCCGACGTTGCGGCGCAGGTTGACGTCGACGAGGCCGGCTTCGGTCTTCTGCTTCAGCGTGATTTCAGGGAGGGGCTGGCCGAGTTTGAGGGGCATGGGGGAGGTGGGGTGAGGGTGGACCTCTAAAAAAGGGCATAAAACCATCCAGAGCAAGGCCGTAGGCTTGAAAAGTGGCAAAGAAGGCCACTTTTCCCGTACTTAGCCCCCTCGACTCTCAGAAAAGGGCTTATTCCCCGAGATTCGGAGTCAAGCCTAGCCGGCGGAACCACTTACGCTGTTTCCGGACCAGCGCCCAAGTATCCAGGTTGATGCGTTCCGCGAGACCCTCCAGTGCGACCTGCCTGCCCTCGGCGAGCCAGTCCATGGTCGCCCGGTAGCCCACCGCCCGGGCGGAGGCCAGTTCCGGGTCCAGGTTCAGGGCCAGCAATCGCTCGGCTTCCTCGATCAAGCCGCTACCCAGCATCTCGTCGGTTCGTCGGGCGATGCGGGACCGTAGTTCGCGGTCCGGACGTTCCAGCAGTTCGAAGGTCACCGGGTGGTCGGCAAACGGCCCGCGGCGCCGGAGGAACTCCTCCCGCAGCGCTTCGAGCGGTCGGCCGGAGGCCATCCTCCGTTCCAGGGCCTTGAGCACGCGGATCGGGTTATGGGTATCCAACCAGGCGGGCAGGGTCGTCGTCCCTTCAAGTTCGCGCAGGGCCGTGAGCATCGCCTCCAGTCCGCGCGCCTGGAGCGCGCGCGACGCCTCGATGACCGCCTCGCCGATGGGTTGGTCGTCTGATACCGGGCCGAAGAACGCCGCGAGGTAGAAGCCGCTGCCGCCGGTCACGAGGAGGCGTTTGCCGCGGCCCTGGGCGTCGGCGAGCGCCGCCTGCGCCATCGTCACGAACTGCACGACCGAGTAACGTTCCGTCGGCGCCACGAGGTCGAGCCCGTGGTGCCGTACCCGTGCCTGCTGCGCGGCGGTCGGCTTGGCCGAGCCGATATCCATGCCCCGATAGACGCAGACCGAATCGCAGGAGAGGATCTCCGCGTTATTCTGCTCCGCCCAGACGAGGGCGGCCTCCGTCTTGCCGACCGCCGTCGGGCCGGTCAGCACATGGATCGCAGGCGCCTCCGCCATCAGGCCCGCTTCGCCCAATCGAGGCCGTACGAGAGGAGGACGAGCGCGGTCGGCGCGGTCAGCACGAGGCTGTCGATGAGGTCGAGCGCGCCTCCGATGCCCGGGATGGTGGCGCCG
>CAIRWP010000364.1 GCA_903882335.1 uncultured Opitutia bacterium
GTCGACCGGGGCGAAAGCCAGTTCATTGAGCCAGCTGGTGATGTTGCCCTCAGCGGTGACGAAGCCGCCGGCGGTGCTGGTGCCCATTGAGACTCCGAGCACGGAGTTGACTCCCAGCGACATGGAGGCAGCGAGGGCGGTGACTTCGCCATCGTTCACTACATCGAAGGGAATGCCGTTCCACTGTTGGCGGAGGGTCCGGAAGAGGTCTCGGACATGGGTATCGAAGTCTTCTTTCGAGACGCCGCGGAAGAGCGAGGCGACCTTGACCTGGTTGTTTACATACACGCCGGCGGCGCTGCCGCCGATGGCGTCGACACGGGGCAGGTGGGCGGCGGCGCGCTGAAGGGAATCTTGTATGCCCTCGAGGTGATACTGGGGGTTGGACTGAAAGTACGGATCCCAGACGATTTCTTCGCTGAAGACGACCTTGCCGTCGTGCACGGCGGCTACTTTACGATCGGAGCCGCCGAGGTCGAAACCGATACGGCAGCCTTCGAGATGGCGTCCCAGGGGTGCTGATGTGGCTCGGGCGGGGGGCGGGTTATCGGTGTGGATGACGTCGATGGGGCCGCCATAGATTCGCTCTCCGATAATTTCTGAGTCGAAGCGACCGACGGCGGTATCGCGGTAGTGCGCCTGAAGGTGGGTGGCTAAGGAAGTCGGTCCGCTGATCCAAATCCGCCGGCCGCCGTAGGCCCACAGCAGGGTCTTGCACAGTCGTTCGATAAAAAACCCGTTGGCTTGGGCCTGCGGGTGGGAGGCTTCGAGAACGGCGGTCGCATGGTGGAAGACGGAGCCGTCGGCCTGTTCGAGGGCGATCAGGACGGGGATTTTGGCCTCAGCAGCAAAGGCGCGGCGAGCGAGGGCGGCGGGCCGGAATCCCGGATCGAGAACGGGGGACAATTTTGGGGCGGGCAACAGCGAAGCGGCGATCACGGGGCAAATCCTGCCGAGAGCGCGGGCATTCCCGCAAGTGCGGGAGCGTTCGGGCTTTAGGGACAGACTCTTGGATTCATGTTAGGGACAGGCTCTTGTGGTCGCGGGGTCGGTCTCACCTATTTACACAAAAGGGGACACTGCTTACTATTATCGAAGGGCTCCTCTTGCCAACGAGTTGGGGAGTAAGTGAGGGCAGTCGTCGGGTTGTGGCGGGGCTCCGCGGGCCCGGTCCTGTGCTCGCAGGGAAGCTCGGGGAGAGGATGGAGCTTTCGCGCTGTGCGCGAGGGGAAGGTTAGATCGCTTCCAATGCTCGCTCCGGACCGGTCCCGCTGCGCCTCGTCGCGGGGTCGGTCCCACCTATTTACACAAAAGGGGACACTGCTTACTATTCTCGAAGTGCCCTTTTTGGCCATTTGGGGACAGGCTGCAGAGGCTGGAAGCGGGAAAGGCTCCGGGTCGGGGATGAACGGTTCGGGTGGGCCGGGGTGCTTTGGTTCGAGGACCGGGAGGTTGAGGGTCAACCCCGGTCGTGTGGCACTCGGACAAAGCGGAATTCCTTGGCGCAGCCGTCGA
>CAIRWP010000365.1 GCA_903882335.1 uncultured Opitutia bacterium
AGGCAGAGCTGATGTTTGCCCTGCAGGTCCTTCGGCGCGATGGCGCGGATGGTGATTTCCTGGCCGTTCTCCGTGTTCTGCAGCGCCGCGTTGGGGAGGATGCGGCGGATGTCGAAACTCTCGCCCTCGCCCGGCGCCAACGCATACTTCTGGGGCGTCTGCACGTAAGCAAGGTAGAGGTTGCGCGGGGTGGGGCAGATGGCGAAGCCGCGGTTCACCAGCCGGAGCTTGATCTCGTAGTCCTTGCCTTGCTTCACCTTGACCGGCCAGGTCGCGCTGAGCAGCTCGTAGCGGTAGCCGACATGGTCGCGGAGGTAGTCGAAGGCCGAGCGCGGGACGTCGTTGCCTTTGGCGTCGGTGAAGTAGCCGTCGGAGACCGAGAGCCCGAGCGTCCGGACCTCGGCCTTGGTCTTCATCTGTTTCTTCCAGCCGTCGACGACGCCTTCCTTGCGGTCCAGGGAGGCCTCGGACCAACCGTGGCTGACCCCGAGGGTGGAGGCCCGCTCGTTGCTGGCCGCCTGGGCGACGAGCCAGCCGTCGGCGGCGAACTGCCCGGCCGCGGCCTTGGCCGAGAGGTCGGCGTCGTAGGGCACCCACAAAGTCTCCGCGCACATCTTCTGCCATTCCGCGTTGGTGCCGCCGATCGGGGCCTCGAACTGCCCGCCGTGGGTCAGGTCGACGAGGAAGTTGGCGTTCACCTGGCCCGTCCGGGCGGACGGATTGGCTTTCTCGAAGGCCGTACCTTGGTTGAGACGGGTCGGCCACTTGAGCTCCGTGAAGAGGTCCTCGCGCATGGTAGGCGACTGGATCAGCAGCGCGCGGTCGGGCGGCAGCGCCGCGAAGGCGTCCCGCAGGAGCGCGGCGTGGGTCGCCACATCGGCGGGCAGGCGGGTCGCGTTGGGACCCTCGCCACGCCGGCCGATCGAGCCAAGCTGCACGGCCGTGAGGATGTCGTAGTGCCGCGCCAGGACCGGCTTCAGCTGGCCCCAATGGCCCTTGAGGACGGCGAGGTCCGGTCCCGCGGTCTTGCTGTCGTCGAGCTCGTAGGCGAAGCGGATCTGCAGTTTCACGCCCGCCCGGCGGAAGACCTCGAGGGAGCGCTCCAGCCGGGTGAAGAGGATGGGGTCGAGCGGCCGGTTGCAGTACTCGTCCAGCCAGACGATGCCGAGGTAGCTGGTGACACCTTTGGCTTCCCAGCCCTTGATCGCCTCGGCCATCGCGCGGTCGGACCAGCCGTTGCGGGCGACGTCCACGCCGAGGAAGGGGACCGGCTTCTCGTCGTTGGCGGCGGGGGCGCGCTTGCGGACGATCCGTCCGTCGGCGCGCTGGACCAGGAGCTGACCTTCGCCGAGGCCGATCGGGCACTCGAGGCGGAAGCCGCGCTCGGGGTTGCGCAGGCCGTGGGGTAGGGCGGGGTCGTCGGCGAAGAGCCCATGGTATTCATGGTAGGTGAGCTTCGGCGTGTCCTCCTTGGCGGTCAGGCAGAGGGCGGCGAACAGCAGCAGGGCGCAGGACTTGGGCATCGGGCGGGATTTTTTGCCCGTCGCCTCGGGTTGCAATCCCCGAGTCGGCGGATTTGGATGCGCCATGCCCGCTCCCGCCTCCCTCTGGACGGAATTGTCCGCCGCGGCCCAGTCCGACCCCTTCCTGGTGGTCGCCACCGGGGTCTTCGCGTTGGCGGTGCTGCATGCCTTCGCTGCCCCGATCTTCGCCCGGGCCGCCCATCGCCTCGAGTCGGCCCACGCCGCCCGCGTGGCCGTCGGCGCGGCGCCCGTCAACGAGCGCGGGGAGTCCTCGGATTTCCGGGCCGCGTTCCTCCATCTGCTGGGCGAGGTCGAGGCCGTCTTCGGCCTCTGGGCCTTGGTGCTCTTCGCGCTGCTGATCGCGTGGCCGGGCAAAGGCTGGGACTTCGCCTGCCGCTACGTCGAAAGCGGGGACTACGCCTACGCGCTCGGCACCGCCGCCGCCGCTCCTTCCAAGTTCGTAGAGCCTCTGTTTGTCTTCGTCATCATGGCGCTGGCCTCGGCGCGGCCCGTGGTGAACCTCGCCGGCCGGGCCTTGGGCGCGACCGCGCGCCTCTTCGGCGGTTCGCCCGCCGCGCATTGGCTCACCTTGCTCACGTTGGCGCCGTTGCTCGGCTCGCTCATCACCGAGCCCGCCGCGATGACCATCGCCGCCTGGTTGCTCTCGCGGCAGTTCTTCGTGCTCCGCCCCTCGGAGTCGCTCAAGTACGCCACGCTGGCGCTCCTCTTCGTCAATATCTCCGTCGGTGGCGCGCTCACCCATTTCGCCGCCCCGCCGATCGTCATGGTCGCGGCCGGGTGGGGGTGGGGACTGGCGGATGTCTTCCGGCAGTTCGCCCCGGGAGTCTTGGCCACCATCCTGCTTTCCAATACGCTTTATTTCCTTTATTTCCGGAAGGAACTGGCCGCCTTGCGGCCCGAGGGCGCCCCGGCCTCCCCGGAGCCCGGGGTGCCGTTCTGGGTGACCGGTGCGCACCTGCTTTTCATGGTCTGGACGGTCGCGATGCTCGCCGGGCATCATCCCATCCTGATGCTCGGCGGCTTGCTGGCCTTTCTTGCCTTCACGGTGGCGACGCCCCAGTGGCAGTCGCCGCTGCGACTCCGCGGGCCCCTCTTGGTGGGCTTCTTCTTGGCGGGCTTGGTCGTGCTCGGCGGCCTGCAGGGTTGGTGGATCGGGCCGGTGCTCCTGCGTCTCGGCGACCAGGCTTTACTCGTGGCGGCGACGGTCCTGACTTCCTTCAACGACAACGCGGCCATCACCTACCTGGCTGCGCAGGTGCCCGCCTTGGCCGCGCCGGGCGGGGTGGCCGACGCCTTGCGGCATGCCGTGGTGGCGGGGGCGCTGGCCGGGGGCGGGCTCACGGTCATCGCCAATGCGCCCAACCCGGCCGGCCAATCCATCCTCTCGCATCACTTCGACGGGGCGGTTTCGGCCCGGAAGCTGGCTCTTTGGGCCTTGTTGCCCACGCTTCTGGCGGTGCTTTGCCTTGGCTTCCTGCGCGGCTGAGGGCTTGGCCCTCCGAGGTTAAAAGGTGCTTTTTGACTGTTCAATCGGGGGTGGTCGTCCGTAGACTATTCATCCCTTCGGAAACACCCCTTCCCCTATGCTTACCCGCCGCCGTCAAGGTTTCACCCTCATCGAGTTGCTGGTCGTGATCGCCATCATCGGCATCCTCGCCACCGCCCTCGTTCCCGCCGTCAAGGCGGTCAAGATGGCCGCGCGGAAAGCCCAGGCCAAGTCGGTCTTCGCCCAGTGGGCCACCGCGTGCACCCTCTACAAGAAGGAGTACGGGGCTTACCTGCCCAACCTAGGGGGCACCTACAGCGCCGCGACGGACATCGCCCATAAGTTGGACGATCCCGGCCGCTCTCTGCTCTTCGTCAAGCACCTCTACGGCAAGAACCTCAACGGCACCGCGCTGAGCAGCGGAACGACCGGCGAGCGCGTGCGGTTCAACCGCCAGGCGATGGAGTTCTGCGCGTTCAGCCAGGACGACTTCTTCAATTATGCGCCGAGCAATGCCGACTGGCAGACCAATCCCATCCTGCAGGACCGCCTCGGCAACCCGGCCATCCGGGTCTGTTTCGACCTGAACAACGACGGTCTCGTCAAGTCGGTCTCCGGGATTCTCCCGGTCGACCTAGCCGACGCCGGCGGCACGATCGGCGTCCCGGGTCGCGTCATCATCTTCACGACCGACCGCGATATCGGCACCGCCAATCCCGACCTGTCGCCGTCCGAGGCCGCCGATATCTTCGTCATCCAGTGAGCCCAGTTCTCCGCCCCCTCGGCCGCGCCGTCCGCCGCGGCTTCACGCTCATCGAGCTCCTGATGGTCGTGACGATCATCCTCCTGCTGGCGGGCGTCTTCCTGAGCATCCGGCCCGGCAACGGCGGTGGCCTGCCGGCCGCGCAGAAGATGCTCGGCTCCACCCTGCAGTCCGTGCGCGCCATGGCCCTGATGAACCGGGGTTCCTTCGCCTCCAACGTCACTTACAACGGCCGCTACCGCCTCCTGATCCTCAAGGACGAGAACGACCCGGAGAACCATCTGCGTCAGTTCTGTATCGCCATCGGCAGCGCCGTCCCGCCCACCGGCGTCGACCCGGCGACCATCACCGACACGGTGCACACGAACTACCTGTGGTACGCCCCCGAGGCGGCGTCCATCCTGCCGCCGAACATCTTCTTCATCCCGCCTTTGGCCGACTCCTCCCCGGTCTCCGCGATCACGGCCCCGCCGCAGGATAACGGCGCCGCGGGCAGCTGGAGCGGCCTCGGCCGCCGCAGCGTGCTCCCCCCGATCGGCGACAATCCCCGCAGCGGCCTGCCGGACATGGCCACCAGTCCGCCGACCATGCGTTTCGAGCCCATCAACCAGCCGCGCTCGCTCAGCGCCGCCCCGCATTCCTCCGGGCGTACCTGGTATTACGTCGAGCTCCAGCCGAGCGGCGCCACCAATCACCTCGGCAAGGTCGTGCTCGTGGTGGCGGCGGGGATCGCCCGGGTGCAGTCGAGTGGCAAGGTCGCCATCGATTGCGACAACCGCAACCAGTTCGCGGCCCTGTCCGTCCGCCCGAACGGCAGCGTCTCCTACACGTCCGACCCCGACGAGCTCGAGCCGGCCTCTTCCACCCTCTACAAGTGAACAACGTGCCTTCCCCTGTCCCCTCCCGCCGCCGCGGTTTCTCGCTGATCGAGGTCACCCTCGCGATCGGCATCCTCGGCCTCGCGATCCTCTCGCTCGTCGGCATCCTGAGCGCGACCTTCTCGCAGGTCAGCGAGATCATGGAGACGAACCGCGCCCTCTCCGGGGTCACCCGCCTGATCGGGGCCTTGGATAACCCGCGCACGATCGTCCACATCGGTGCAGGCGATACCGCCTCCACCAACACCAAGTTCCTCCACCAGGGCATCGCGACCATCGATCCGGTCCCCGGCGGCGCCCCCAATTTCGACCTGACCTACCGGCTGCTGTCCACGGCCACGACGCCGGCGAACGCCGTCTGGCTCTATGTCTACGACCGGCGCTCCGTCGGACTCGACCGCGCCTCCCGCGTGGGCGGCGGGCTCGAGACCTTTGACATCACCTCGAATCCTTCCTCGATGGAGGTCGCCTTCGTCTCGGATCGCAATTTCACCTTCGACATGGGCTCCCAGCGCAACGTCATCGGCGCCCCGATGCGCGTGCGCCTGACGTTGTCGCGGCTCCTCGTCGGCCAGCGCACCGTGGTCGACATCACCACCTCGGAGCCGTCCGCGGCCCGTTACGCGGCGGGCGCGGCCTTGCCGGTCGACCCCAAGGATTACGCCCTCGCCTACCTGCCGGTGGTCGCCGAGTTCTTCCCGCATGATTACACGCTGCCGACCGGGGCCGGCGGCTTCACAACCTCGGAGCAGACGCCCTTGCTCATCCAGAACATCGTGATCAACCGATGAGCCCCGTCGCTTCCCTTCGTCCGGTCCGCCGGGGTTTCACGCTAATCGAGCTGATGGTCTCGACGGCCCTCATGGTCGTCATCGTGCTCGCCGTGGTCTCGATTGCCGCGGAGACCTTCAAGGCCTACGATCGTGCCGTCGCCGACCTGACCACCCAGAGCGAGGCCCGCGCCGTGCTCGATGCGATGGAGAATGATTTCCAAACCGCGGTCATCCGCCCGGACGGGCGTTGTTGGATGGAGGTCGTGCTCCCGGGGTCGTCCTCGACGGGCGGTCCGGCGAACGCCCCGACCCTGTCGGGCAACCTCAACCCCGCCGAGCATCCCATCCTGATGCTCTTCTCCGCGCCGCAGGATCGTCCGCGCTGGCGTCCGGACCACACGAGCGCCTCGACGGCCCGCGTCGCGCTCAAGGGCGACGTCTGCGCCGTGGCTTACCGCATCGGCCAGCGTTCCCCGTTCAGCGCCCCCGGCGCCCAGACCCAGCAGGTCTATGGCGTCTACCGGACCATCATCGACTCCGAGCGCACCTTCACCGACGCGTTGCCGATCATCCTCTCCTCCACCGCGGCGGTGCCCAAGTCTCCCTGGGACTATTGGACCACGACCACGCCGGGCGTCCGGGTGTACGGCGACTACAACCAGCAGAAGTACGTCACCTCGGGCACTCCGTTGATCAACGGCGTCGTTTCCTCCTCATCCGGCATGCCCTGGACCTTGGACGATCATAACTTCCTCGCCTCGAATGTCGTCGCCATGAACCTCGTCTTCTGGTGCACCTCGTCGCTGCCCCAGTCCACCTCGGTGACCGTCGCCCCGATCCCCCTCACCGACCCGCTGAAGCGGCCGGCCCTGATGCTGCGCCCGCTCCTGCCCGTCAACAAGAACGACGCCTTCGACCAAGGCGCCAAGTTCGGCGCGGGCTCGGGCTATCGCGCCGCCTACACGACCGGGACGAGCGCCGGCTCCCCGGCCGACGCGCCGCTGCATTTCGCGCCGACGCCTCCCCAGGTGCCGGCCGTCGCCGGCCTCACGCCCCACCCGTATGAGGAGTTCAGCGGTCGTCTCCGTATCTTCGCCGACCGCGTCTACCCAGACGCGCTATCCTCGGCCTCCGCGTCGACGGCCACGCAGCTGCCGTACCTGCCGTATTCGCTCCGCGCGGTCGAGGTCTCGGTCACCGTCCTGACTCCCGAGGGTGCCAAGGAACTCGCAACGTTGCAGGGTGCCGGTACCGCTTCCACCGGCGGAACCAAGGTGACGAACAACGATTTCCGGCGGATCATCGTCCAGCAGGGGCGGGCCTATACCCGCTACATCCGCCTGCTCTCTAACGGCGGCTAAGTCTGGGGCGGCCGGGCAACAAAAAGGGCGCGTTGCTACGCGCCCTTTTGCTTGGGTGCAGGTCTGGGGAGGGTCAGCCTACTCGGCGTAGACGCCCATGGCGCGGAACTTGGCGTACCGCATGGCGACGAGTTTTTCCGGGCTGGACTTGGAGAGGTCGGCCAAGGAGTCGCGCAGGGTCTTGCGGATATTGGAGCCGGTCGCCGCGGGATCTTCCTGGGCGCCGCCCAGCGGCTCTTTCACGACGCCGTCGACGACGCCGAGCTTGAGGAGGTTAGGGGCGTCGAGGCGCAGGGCCTCGGCGGCCTTCGGGGCGTGGGCGCGGTCCTTAAAGAGAATCGCCGCGCAACCTTCGGGGGAGATGACGGAGTAGTAAGCGTTCTCGAGGATGTAGACCTTGTTCGAGACGGCGATGCCGAGCGCGCCGCCGGAGCCGCCTTCGCCGATGACGAAGGTGATGATCGGCACGCCGAATTGGCTCATCTCGCGGAGATTGACCGCGATGGCCTCGGCCACGTGGCGTTCCTCGGAGCCGATGCCCGGGAAAGCGCCGGGGGTGTCGACCAGGGTGATGATCGGGAGGCCGAAGGTGCTGGCCATCTTCATCAGACGGAGGGCCTTGCGGTAGCCTTCGGGATTGGGGCAGCCGAAATTGCGGCGAAGGTTCTCCTTGGTGTCGCGGCCCTTCTGCTGGCCGATGACCATGACCGGGCGACCCTCGAAGAAGGCCGTCCCGCCGACGGTGGACTCGTCGTCCATGAACAGGCGGTCACCATGGAGCTCCTGGAAGTCGTCGAAGAGCATCCCGATGTAGTCGAGGGAGTAGGGGCGGCGGGGGTGGCGCGCCAGCTGGACCCGCTGCCAGGGGTTGAGGTTGCCGTAGACCTCCCGGCGGGTCTGCTCGAGTTTGGCCTCGAGGGAGCGGACCTCCTTGGTCACGTCCATCCCGGCGGTCTCGGAGGAGGCACGGAGGGCGTTGATCTTGTCTTCGAGCTCCCGGATGGGCTTTTCGAACTCAAGGGTGAAGCGAGGCTTCGGGGCGGACATGGGGGTAAACTAGGGGGCTTGGCGGGTAAAGGGCAAGGATTTGGAGGGGGTGGGGGAGGTGGGATAGGGGAAGAAGGGCTAGGGCTGGGGGCAGGGCTGGGGCTGGGGTACCATGGCCGGTCAAATCCTCCAGGGAGGCACGCCCTATCCCTGCTCGTCCGTGGTTGTCTCGCGGTGCGATTTAATTGGCTGCTTAGGTAGGGCTCTTGGGGTGGCTTTTGCTCCGTACTCCGTGATCGGCAGTCTGTACTCCTTGTTTGGCCCTAGCCCTGTCCCTAGCCCTAGCCCAAACTCCAACCATCCCATTCTATCCTTCCCCTTTTCCCGCTGTTTTCCAATTTATCCCTACCCCTGACCACCATGCGTACCCCCGCCTATCTCCTCTTGCTTGCCGCCGCCGGCCTCGTCGCCGCCGAAGGCTACACCGATACCCCGCTCATCCCGGGCACCCAGTGGCACGTCCACGATTCCGCCCGCCCCCAGCCGCCGCGCGCCGACAAGGATAAGCTGAAGTG
>CAIRWP010000366.1 GCA_903882335.1 uncultured Opitutia bacterium
CAAGTGCACGGGCTCCGGTGCCGAGGCCGGCGCCAAGAAGAGCCGCTGCCCGACGTGCCACGGGCAGGGGCAGGTCATCCGTTCCCAAGGATTCTTCCAGATGCGCCAGACCTGCCCGGCCTGCGGCGGCGAGGGCGAGCGTATCGACAAGCCTTGCAAGGGTTGCTCCGGCGAAGGCCGCGTGATCGCCGATACCACCGTGACCGTGCGCATCCCGCCCGGCGTCGACACGGGCACGCGCCTGCGTTCCGCCGGCAATGGTTCCGCCGGTCGCCGCGGCGCCGACGCGGGCAACCTCTACGTGGTCGTGTCCGTCCAGGAGCACGAGCTCTTCGACCGCGACGGCGACGACCTGATGGCCTCGATCCCGGTCAAGTTCACGGTGGCGACGCTCGGCGGCTCGATCGCCGTGCCCAAGCTGAAGGGCAAGACCGTCCTCAAGATACCCGCCGGCACCCAGGGCGGCACGACGTTCCGTCTGCGCGGGGAGGGGATGCCCAACCTCCGCGGCAACGGCGCCGGCGACTTCCTCGTGCGCGTCGACATCGATGTGCCGAAAAAGCTGACGGACGAGCAGAAGGCTGCGTTGCTGGCTTACCAGAAGGCCTGCGGCGACGTGGAGGCCCCGGTCGCGGAATCCTGGCGGCAGAAGTTCAAGAAGTTCTTCCCGTAAGCGCCCTTGCCCGCCGGGGTCGCTCCCGTAAAGTCGCCCGATGCCGCGCGACCCGGGCCAGACCGACCGACTCATCCGCCGTCTCCGCTGGGACGAGCTGGATGAGGGCTGGTTGCGCGCGTTCGCGGCGCTGGCGCGCGACGAGGACCTGGCGGGCGCCGGCCTGGCGACGCGCCCCGGCGTGTCCGGCGATCCGTCCGCGGCCTTGCTCGCCGGCGCCGGCCGTGCCCGCGCCCAGATCGTGGCCCGCAAACCGATGACCATCGCCGGGCTCGGGATGATGCGTCCGATCTTCGCCGCCTACGACCAGGCCTGCGTCGGTCGTCCACTCGTCGCGGAGGGCGCCGAGGTCGCCGCCGGCACCGCCGTGGCCGAGGTCGAAGGACCGGCGGCCGCCCTGCTATCCGCGGAGCGCATCCTCCTCAATTTCCTCCAGCGCCTGAGCGGCGTCGCCACGCGCACCCGCGAGCACGTGCGCGCGCTCGGGGCCTCGCCGACGCACCTCCTTGACACACGTAAGACGACCCCGGGCTTCCGGATGCTCGAGAAGTACGCGGTGGGGCAGGGGGGCGGTCATAACCATCGGCTCGGCCTGTTCGACCGCATCATGATCAAGGACAACCATGTCGCCGCCGACGGCGCCACGGCCGATGAGCGGCTGCGGGCCCTAGTCGGTCGCGCGCGCGCGGCGCGGCCCGACCTCCTGGTCGAGGTCGAGGTGGACCGCCCCGACCAGGTCGAGCCGGTGCTCGCGGCCGGCGCCGATGTCATCCTGCTCGATAACTTCTCGCTGCCGCAGCTGCGCGCGACGGTCCCGCTCATCCGCGGGCGCGCGTGGGTCGAGGTCAGCGGCGGCGTCGACCTGGCGACCTTGCCGGCGATCGGCACGGTGGCGCCGGACTTCGTCTCGTGCGGCGGGCTGACGCATGCCGCCCCGTGGGTCGACCTCGGGCTCGACTGGCGCTGACATGACCGACCTCGACAGCAGCATCCTCCTGGCCTTGCTGGTCGCGGCCGACGAGCCGGTCAGCGGCGACCGCCTTGCGAAGGAGCTCGGCGTCTCGCGCGTCGCGATCTGGTCCCGCCTCGAGCGGCTGCGGGCCGCGGGTTTCACGTTCGCCGCGTCGACCCGCAAGGGCTACCGGCTCAAGGGCGTCCCGCGGGCCTTGCACCCGGCCCTGCTCGACGCCCACCTCCGCCGGCTCAAGGTCACGGCGCGCGTCGACCTGCTCGCGACCGTCGACAGCACGAACTCCGAGGCCGAGCGCCGGTTGGCCGTCGGCCAGGAAGCGCCGTTCGCGGTGCTGGCGCAGGCGCAGACCGCGGGCCGCGGCCGGCTCGGGCGGCGCTGGCACAGCGGGAAGACCGGCAACCTCTACCTGTCCCTCGCGTTTCGCCCGTTCATCGGCCCCGAGCGCCTGAAGCCGTTCACGCTGTGGATGGGGCTCGCCCTGTGCGCCCACCTCGAGGCCGCCGTCGGCGTGAAGCTTGGGCTGAAGTGGCCCAACGACCTGCTCGCCGCCGATGGGCGCAAAGTCGCGGGGATGCTGACCGAGGCCCGGCTCGACGCCGATAGCGTGCGCGAACTGGTGTTCGGCGTCGGCCTCAACATCACCGGCGCGCCCAAGGATTTCCCCGCCGAGCTCCGCGCGATCGCCGGCTCCCTGGAGCGCGCCGCGGGCGTCCGCCTCGATCCCAACCGCGTCGCGGCCGAGACGATTGCCGCCTTGTTCGACGCTTGGGAAGCCTTCGCCGAGGACCAGTGGCGTCGCGAGTTCAAGACGCGCTGGGCACGCTACGACACGCTCACCGGCAAGTCCGTGCGGATCGGGCTGCGCGGTTCGCCGCTCGCCGGCGTGGTCGACGGCATCGACGACGAGGGGTCGCTGATCCTGCGCACCGGCGGCCGCCGCCGTCAGGTCGTCGCCTCGGGCGAGGTCACCCTGCGCAAACCGTAAGCGAGCGACCTTGCCCTCCCCCGCCGCCCGCCCACCATCCGTTCCCGTGGCCCTGCTCTGCTTCGATGTCGGCAACACGCACACGCACTGGGGCGTCGTCGACGGGCGCGTCGTCCGCGCGCACGGCGAGCTGCCGACCGCGGGACTCGACACCGCCGCGCTCGCCGCCTTGCTGCGCGCCCATCCGGCCACCGGCCTCGCCCTGGCCAGCGTGGTCCCGGCGGTCACCGCGACGATCCAGCCGGTGCTCCTCGCCGCCGGGTTGCCCTTCTACCACCTGCGCCACGACACCGTCCGTGGCCTGGGTTTCGATTACCCCACGCCGGGCGAGGTCGGTCAGGACCGTCTCGCCGACTGCGTGGGCGCCCAGCTGGTCGCCGGCGCTCCCGCCATCATCGTCGGTATGGGGACCGCCACCACCGTGGACATCCTGACCGAGCGCGGGTACGCCGGCGGGATCATCGCGCCCGGGCTCGGCGTGATGACGCGCTACCTGCATGAGCGCACGGCCCTGCTGCCGGCGCTGGATCCCGCGGATCTCCTCGGCGGGCCGGCGATCGGCAAGTCCACCGTCGACGCGATGCGCGCCGGGTGCGCCCTCGGCTTTGCGGGTATGATCGGCGCCCTGCTCGACGGCGTGGTCGCCGAGCTCGTCCGCCAAGGTTCGCCGGCGCCCCTGGTGATCGTCACGGGCGGCGCGGCGGTCTACCTGCCGGCCAGCTGGCGCGACCGCGTCCGCCACGAGCCGCATCTCACCTTGCTCGGCCTGGCCGAGGCCCACCGCCGTCAGCACGCATGAGCCGCCCCGACCCCGCGCCGCGGCTGCGCCGCCTGGTCCCGTTCCTGGCCGGCGCGGTCGCGCTCCTCGCCGCGCTCTTCGCCTACGTCCTCGTCACGGGCCGCGCCCCCGCGCTCTGGCCGCTGCTCCTCGGCGACCTCCTTTTCACCGGGGTTCTCGTCTTCGCGCTCTGGCGCCTGCTGGGCCGGCGCTGAGCGCTCAGACCTTCATCATCCGGAGCAACGCCTTGCGGCGGGCGCGGATCTCGCGGCAGCCAGCCTTGGCCAGGCGGTCGGTGGAGAACGCCTCGACCGTCAGGCTCGCCACCGCCGTGCCGAAGACCATCGCCTGGCGCAGCGTGGCGAAGTCCGTCTTCCCGGTCGCGGCGAGGTACCCGAGCAGGGCGCCCGCGAAGCTGTCGCCGGCGCCGGTGGGGTCGCGCAGCTCCGTCACCGGGAAAGCGGGGAGGGTGAAGAGGCCTTCCGCGTGGAAGAGCACGGCGCCATGTTCGCCCTTCTTGATGATGACGGTGCGGCAGCCGTGTTCGCGCAGGCGGTGGCCCGCGACGATCACGTTGGCCTCGCCGGTCAGCTTGGCGGATTCGGTGTCGTTGACCACGAGCAGGTCCGCGCGGCGCATGACCTCGCCCAGCGCCTCGCGCTGCGTCTCGATCCAGATGTCGATGGTGTCGGCCAGCACGAAGCGCGGGGCGGTCAGCTGGTCCAGCACGCGCAGCTGCAGGTCGGGCCGGATGTTGCCGAGCATGACGAAGGGCGTGGCGCGGTGCGCGTCCGGCAGGAGGGGTCGGAACTGCTCGAAGACGTTCAGCTGCAGGTCCTCGGTGTCGCGGCGGTTGTAGTTCTCGTGGTAGCGCCCGCGCCAGGCGAAGGTCCGCCCCGACGGGTCGGTCGCCAGGCCGTCGAGGTCGATGCCGCGCTTGGCGAGCTTAGCGCGGTCGCGGTCGCGGAAGTCGTGGCCGACGACCCCGACGATGCGGGGCGGCGCGAAGTAGCTCGCGGCGAGGCACGCGTAGGCGGCGCTGCCGCCGAGGATGCGTTCCCCGGTGGCGTGCGGCGTGATGATGCTGTCGTAGGCGACGGAGCCGACGACGAGGACGGGGTCGGCGACGCGGCCGGGGACTTTGATGCGGGTGGGGGCGGTCATGCGAAAAGTTCGGGGCGGGCGGCCTGGAGCCGGTGAAGCGCGAGGAACGCCAGCGCGTGCGTGGCGGGTTCGGCGGCGGCCGCGCGCAGGGCGTCGCGCGGGTCGGTGACGAGCACCTCGAGCTCCTCGTGCGCGTCGGGCGCGGGCGTCGCGCCCAGGTGCACGCCCTCGAGCAGGACGAAATGCGCGCGGTTGGATTGGATCGCGGGATTCGGCGCGACGGTGCCGAGCAGCGTGGCGCGCCCGCCGACGTAGCCGGTCTCCTCCGCGGTCTCGCGGGCTGCGGCGACGCGCGGGTCCTCGCCGGCCTCGATCACGCCGCCGGGCGGTTCGACGGAGAGCGCGCGCGTGCCGAAGCGGTGCTGCCGCACGAGCACGAGGCGACCGTCCGCGGTCACCGGCAGCGCGAGCACCCAGTCGTTGGCGCGGAGCACAAAGAAATCACCCTCCCGATGATCGAGAGGGTGATGGCAGTGTTCCTTGTAAACCCGGAAAACCCTGCAGTCGGCGTGGAGCGCTTCGTGCTGGACGAGCCAGCGGGCGGGCGCCGACATGCTTCGGCGCTTACTTGGTTTTCAGCTTCTGACCGATCTGCATCTTGTTCGCGTTGACGCCCGGATTGAGATCCTGGAGCACCTTGAGCGAGACGCCGACCTTGCGGGCGATGCCACCGAGGGTGTCGCCCTTGGCGACGACGTATTCGCCGGCACCGGCAGTGACGGTCTTGGAGCCACCGTTGCCGGCGCTCGTGACGACGGGCTTCTTCACCGCGTTCTGGAGCTCGGTGATGGACTTCTGGATAGCGGCGTTGTCGGCGGCCATGGCGGTCTTGATCGCGCCGACTTCGCTGACGACGGCGGAAAGTTCGGTGGCGGGAGCCTTGCTCTGCAGGTCGGCCTGGACCTGGGCGGTGGCGGTCTGCGCGGCGGTGGCGGCGGCCTGGGCGGCGTCAGCGGCGCGCGAGGCCTTGAGACCAAGGACGACGCCGGCGGCGCCGAGGGCGAATCCGACGATGCCCACGATGAGCGGGAGCTTCGATTCGGAGGAGGAGGGGGAGGAGAGGCTGTCGTTTTCCATATGGTGAGGAGTTTTTCGGGTGGGAACAGTTGGAGATTAGCGGTTTGACAGGGACGGCAACATAAAATCAGACTGTTTTTCGGGTTTCGGGCAGTATCTCAATTGGTAGAGTCCCTGCTTTGGGAGCAGGGTGTTGCAGGTTCAAGTCCTGTCTGCCCGACCACCCGTGGTGACTTTTACTCGCCTTTGACAATCAGGCGTACGCCAAAGTCTGACCATCCTTGATCACCGTCACGTGGTTGGCCTGGTCGGGTCGGGTAGAGGCCTCCGTCCGGCCGACCACGCGGGCGGCGATGCCCAGCTCGGCGGCGAGCGCCAGCGCGGCCGGGACGTCGGCCGGGTCCAGGAAGACCTCGAGCCGGTGCCCCATGTTGTAAACCTTGTGCATTTCCTCGGGTTCCGTGCCGCTGACGCGGGCGATCTCGGCGAAGACCGGTGGGGTCGGGAAGAGGTTATCC
>CAIRWP010000367.1 GCA_903882335.1 uncultured Opitutia bacterium
CGTCCTCGGGGGCGAGGAATTCCAACTTCACCGACGTGTCGGCGACGTGCGTGCGGAGGACTTCGAGATCGGCCGGCATCAGGTTGCCGGCGACGAGCACGGTGTTGGCTTCGGCGTCGGCCATACGCACGGCGCAGACGGCGGCTTCGAAGAGGGCGCTGGCGCGTTCGTAGAGAGACGAGTTGACGGCTTCGAAGCCGGTCAGCTGGGCGAGCGTGGACTGGTAGATCCAGTGGGTGATCAGCGTACCTTGCGAGCGCTCCGGCTGGTAGGGCGTGTAGGAGGTCGTCAGGTTACGGATCGAGCAGACGTGACCGACGATCTCGTTGGTGCGGTAGACCTGGAGGCCGTCGCCGAGGAAGGCGGTCTTGACGGAGTTCTTCTGGGAGAGCGCGTCCATGCGATCCGCCAGGGCCTGATAGCTGAGTTCCTCGGGCAGGTCCTGCGGGCCGGCGAACTGTACCGCGCGGTCGATGTGCGCGTACATGTCCGGGAAATCCTTCGAGCCGATGGCGGCGAACATCGCCTGGATGTCGGTCTCGGTCGCCGCGATGTAGTGGCGGGAGAGTTCGCGGGAGATTTTCGAAGGGTCGTAGGGCAGTTGGGCCATGGGCTGAAAGGAGGCTGACTTTTTTGAACCGTGAACGCTTGCCCGCAATCGTCCAGCCCCCGGGGTGGGGGGTATTAGGACGGGAGCGGATGGTCATAAGCGAAGGGTCATTCATCGTGCCCGCTTAAGAGCGAAACCACGCATCTGTGAATAACTCATGGGTGCGGATTTGCCAGGGATGGCGGCGAGGGCCTAGCGTCAGGCGATGACCCGCCAAGCCCGTGCCGACTTCGTCGCCCGAACCTTGGCGAAGCTCTACCCGGAGACTCCGGTCCCGCTGGACCACACGGATGCCTTCACCTTGCTCGTGGCCGTGGTGCTCTCCGCGCAGTGCACGGACAAGAAGGTCAACGAGGTCACCCCGGCCTTGTTCGCAGTCGCCGGCACCCCCGCGAAGTTGGCGGCGATGCCGGTCGACCGCGTGCTGACGCTCATCCGCCAGCTCGGCTTGGCCCCACAGAAGTCCAAGGCGCTCGTCGGCCTGGCGAAACTGATCATGACGAAGCACGGCGGCGAGGTCCCCCGCACCTTCGAGGAACTCGAGGAACTACCCGGCGTCGGTCACAAGACTGCCTCGGTCGTCATGGCGCAGGCCTTCGGCGTCCCCGCGTTCCCGGTGGACACCCATATCCATCGCCTGGCGATGCGGTGGAAGCTCAGTCCCGGCAAGTCGGTCGAGCAGGTCGAACGGGACCTCAAGAAAGTCTTCCCGGAGGACTCGTGGAACCAGCTCCACCTCCGCATCATCTTCTACGGCCGCGAGCACTGCACCGCGCGCGGGTGTGATGGGAAGACGTGTGGGATTTGCGCGGGGTTGAAGAGTCGAGGATAGGGTCGATGGTAGAGTCGAGGGTGGAGTCGAGGATAGGGTCGATGGTAGAGTCGAGGGTAGAGTCGAGGGTAGGGTCGATGGTAGGGTCGAGGGTAGAATCGAGGGTAGAGTCGAGGGTAGGGTCGATGGTAGAGTCGATGAGGGGAAAGAGGGTGGGGTCGATGAAGGGGCAGAGGGGTCGCGGGGCTGCTGTCAGGGGTGGTGCGGATTACGGGTTTTCGTCGTCGAGGCGGTTCTTGCGATAGCGGATCAGGCCCCCGATGAGTCGGCCGACGAGCGAGGTCTGTTCAAGGAGCCGAAGGGAGTCTTCCTGTGTGAAGGAATTCATTTTCCGGCAGGCTTCGAATTGAGCTATGAGTTCATGGAGCGACCCGCGGGCAATATAGAGGAACCGTAAGGCGTCCTTATTGGAACCGCGCCCGTTCCCTTCCGCTAAGTTCGAAGGAATTGAAACGACCGCCCTTTTGATTTGGTCGGATAGTTTCAGGTCAAGGTGTCGGTGCTGTTTGGCACAGATGGCATAAGTCAATGTGACCAGATCCGTGGCCTCTTTCCAGGCCTTGAGGTTTTGGAAGGGAGGGAGTCCAGGAGAGTCAGACATTCGGAAGCAGATGAAACCGATATCTGAAATCAGCGAACGCTGAAATCCCTCAGCGAAAACCTTTCATTCCAGCGCAGATTGCCCCTATCTCCAGGTCCTTTTCATCGATTCTCCCATCGACCCTATCATCGACTCACCCCTCGATTCTACCATCGATTCTACCATCGACCCTACCCTCGACCCACCCATCGACTCAGCACTCTATTCCCTCACCAACTCCTCATGCTTCGCCCGGAACTCATCCGACCAGGCGGCGGGCTGATGCGAGATGCCGTCCATGCGGCAGACCGTACGCGAGGCCTTGGCGTAAAGGATGGCGTGATCCGGGCTCCGGAACTCGACGTCCACCGTCAGGCCGGCTGCGCGGACTTTGCGGACGCTGAGAATCAGCTTCACGTCGCACTCCGGGCGGATGGCGACGAGGTAGTGCAGGTCGATGTCGCGGACGACCACGTAGACGTCCGGCGCCACGGCAGGGTCGATGGTGTCCTTGCCCATCAAGGCGATGAACATCACCTTCTGCGCGCGTTCCATCATGAGCACGTAGTGCGAGTGATGGAGGATTCCGAGCCCGTCGGTCTGGTCGAACCAGGTCCGGATGGTCACGTGGAAAGTCTTATCAGGCTGGAGTCCGTCGGCGGGCATGGGTGAGAGAGATGCGGTGAAAAGGGGGCGGGGCAAGCGAACGCATCACTTCCTTCGCAGGGTCGCCGCGAGGCGGTCGAGTTCGGTCCAGGTGTCGACGGCGGGCTTGAGTCCGAGGTCGCGACGCGCGGCGGAGACGTCGAACCAATGGTCCTTGGCGAGCTCGACGGCGACGAACCGGGTCATGGGGGGCTCGCCCTTGAGCGGGAGCAGCGTCCAGAGGCCTTCCATCAGCGCACCGAGCGCATAGGCTCGGCGGAGCGGGATCCGCTTCGTGATGGGCGGGAGCCCGGCCCCGACGACGAGACGATTGATGAAGTCCCAGAGCTTCACGGGTTCACCCTGCGAGAGGAAGTAGGCCTTGCCGTTGGCGCGGCCGGCGAGGAGCGCGTCCAGCGCGCCGAGATGCGCGTCGGCCGCGGTATCGACGTGCGTGACGTCGACTTGGTTCGCGCCCTCGCCGACGATGCGGAGTTTCCCGGCCCGGGCGCGGGCCAAGACGCGGGGGAAGAGGTGGTGGTCGCCCGGGCCCCAGATCAGGTGCGGGCGCAACGCGCAGACCTTGAGGGTCTCCGAGGCGGCCTCGAGGGCCCGTCGTTCGGCGGTGGCCTTGGTCTCGGCGTAGGCGCAGAGGAAATCCGTCCCGTACGGCAGGGATTCGTCGGCCCCGCGGAAGGATTCGCCGTTGAAGACCACGCTCGGGGTGCTCGTGTAGACCAAGGCCTTGACGCCATGGTCGCGGCAGGCCTGCACGACGGTCTCCGTTCCCGTGATGTTGCTACGCACGTACTCCTCCCACTTGCCCCAGACCCCAGCCTTCGCCGCGACGTGGAAGACGAAGTCGCATCCCCCGACCGCCGCCGTCAGCGCCTCGGCGTCCGCCAGGTCGCCCCGATGGAACGCGACCCGCGCAGCCAGGTCGGTCGCCAAGGCCGAACGGCCGTAGACCCGCACCGCATAACCCCGGGCGAGGCAACGCTCGACGACAGCGCGTCCAAGGAAGCCGCCGCCACCGGTGACAAGGACGGTCGGACGGCTCATCGGAAGAGCC
>CAIRWP010000368.1 GCA_903882335.1 uncultured Opitutia bacterium
AGCGAGGTCGAAGGGGATGCTCGCAAGGAGATCGATCCAGCCCCACTTCCAGAAGCCGCGCGACCAACCCTCGCGCCGCCAGCGGATGATGACGTCGAGGAAGAAGACGCCGCAGGCGGCCCGGTCGATGATCACCAGGCGATGCATCACCTCAGGGGAAAGGACAGCGAAGGTCTCGATCAGGACGAGCACGAGGGAAAGCACGGCCACGCCCAGCACGAACCAATCCCAGGGGCGGAGCTTCTGCCGGAGTTCCTGCTGGATGGTCATACGCCACCTTGGCCGAGGGGCCGGACCGACTCAAACGGAAAGCCGTCGGCTCGGCTCTTGCCACGCTCGGGCGGACGGCTTTCCTGCGGGCATGGCCACCCTGCCCTCCTCCCGTCGCGAATTCCTCGGCGCCGCCGCCTTCACGCTGGCCGGCTTGGCCGCCGGCTCCGCCCGCCTGGCCGCCCAGGAGGCGCCCAAGGCGCCGGTCAAGCGCCCGCCCAACCCCTACGTCTACAAGTTCAAGATCGGGGCCATCGAGGCCTTCTCCATCAGCGACGGGCACATGCTCTTCCGCGAAGGGCTCAACCTGATGTGGCCCGAGGCGGACCGCCCGAAGATGAAGGAGTCGATGGTCTTCAACCGCGAGCGCCTCGACGCCCTGCCCCTCTACATCAACATCATGGGCCTGCGCATCGGCGACGAGGTCGCGCTGATCGACGCGGGCTTCGGCGAGCGCCACCCGAACGTGAACTTCGGCTGGATGGAGGAAGGCCTCCGCTCCCTCGGCATCAAGCGCGAGCAGGTCACCGCCGGCTTCCTGAGCCACTCGCATTCCGACCACCTCGACGGCTTCGTCGATCGCGATAAGCCGGCGTTCCCCAACGCGAAGATCTACCTGCTCCAGGAGGAGTATGATTTCTGGCGCGGCCCGAGCCCCGACTTCTCCAAGTCGAAGCGCGACAAGAAGCCGCTGCCGAACATGGTGAAGACGGTCTGCCGCAACTTCGACATCCTCAAGGACCAGCTGGTGATCGCCAAGGACGGTCAGAAGCTCTTCCACGACGCCGTGGAGGTGCTCGCCGCGCCCGGTCACACCGACGGCCACGCCTGCTTCGAAATCCGCTCCGGAACCGAATCGCTGGTCCACATCAGCGACGTCGTCCACCACCACGTGCTCATGTTCGAGAACGTCGGCTGGACGGTCGCGATGGACCATGACCCGGAGACCGCGGTCAAGACCCGCCAGAAGCTTTTCGCCCGCATGGCCGCCAACAAGTCGCGCGCCTTCGGCTTCCACCTGCCGTGGCCGGGCATCGGCACGGTCGTCCCCAAGGGCGACCAGTACGCCTGGGTGCCGGAACGCTGGAGCTGGGGCTCGTAAGCCCGGCGGGGGCCGGCCGGCTCAGCGCTTGGACGGGAACTGCTTCAGGAGCTCAGCGGGGTTCAGGAAGCCTTCCTGAGCCTTGGTGGCGGCGCGCTGCTCGGCGACCTGCGCCGGGGTGATGGGTGCGGCCTGGTTGCCGAAGGAATTGCGG
>CAIRWP010000369.1 GCA_903882335.1 uncultured Opitutia bacterium
CACTTCGATGGTCGGCAAATGGCACCTCGGCCAACAATCCGGCACGACACCTTGGAACAAAGGCTTCCAACGGTCGACGACGACGCGCTTCGGTGAGTTATATTTCCCGAACGAAAAACATAAGCCGGGCGCGGAGTTCGTCTACCTCGACGGACAGGAAACGCCGGCGGCATCCCCCAAGGTCGGCACGGGCGAATGGTACTCGACCTTCATGTTCACGGATTGGGCCCTGAAGTTTGTCGACGACGCGAAACAGCAGCAGAAACCGTTCTTCCTCTACTTCGCCCACGGCGCCCCTCACTTCCCATTGAAGGCGCCCGCGGAGGTGATCGCCAAGTATCGCGGCAAATACAAGGCCGGCTGGGACAAGCTCCGCGAAGCCCGCCACGCCAAGCAGATCGAGCTAGGCTTGGTCGACCCTAAGTGGCCCCTGTCGCCCCGCCCCGAGGAAGTCGCAGCTTGGGATTCGCTTTCGCCTGAAGACCAGGACCGATTCGACCACATGATGGCCACCTACGCGGCGATGCTTGATTGCGTCGACCAAAGCGTGGGCCGCATGGTTGCCGGCCTGAAGGAAAGGGGCATGCTCGATGACACGCTCATCCTCTTCCTGAGCGACAACGGCGGCAACGCCGAGGGCGGTCCCCGAGGCATCACCCAAGGCGACGAGATCGGTTCAGCGAACTCCCACGTCTTCCTCGGGATGAGCTGGGCGACGCTCAACAACACTCCCTTCCGACGCTTCAAGCACTTCACGCACGAAGGCGGCATCAGTTCGCCGCTCATCGCCCACTGGCCAAAAGGCATCCCAGCAGAGCGCGACGGTAAGCTCGAGAAACAGCCTGGCCACCTGATCGATGTGATGGCCACGGCGGTCGACCTCTCAGGGGCCACCTATCCCGCCACGTTCGATGGACATCCGAT
Organism: uncultured Opitutia bacterium; assembly: GCA_903882335.1. Taxonomy (GTDB): domain Bacteria; phylum Verrucomicrobiota; class Verrucomicrobiia; order Opitutales; family UBA953; genus UBA953. The sequence continues at coordinate 925 of CAIRWP010000369.1, forward strand.
CCTTCCGAAGGAAGGCCTCAGCCTCCGCCCGGCCTTCCTCGGCGAACCGCTGCACCGCGTGAAACCGATCTTCTGGGAACACGAAGGCAACCGCGCCGTCCGCAGCGGCCCATGGAAAGCGGTCATGAAGCTCAAAGGCGAATGGGAACTCTACAATATCGAGGAAGACCGCACCGAGCAGAACAACCTGATCGGCATCAACAAGGCGGTAGCCGGCCTACTCATCCAGCAATGGAACGACTGGGCGGCCACGAGCTTCGTCGACCCCTGGACCGGCCCCGCCCGCAACAACTGGGGCGAAGAACCGAAGCCGGGCAAGAAGGCCGGTAAGAAGTAGGCTTACTTCGCCGCCGGCAGCTCGACCGCGTGGGCGTAGAACGCGATCTGATCATATTCCTTCTTATGATTGCCGAACCCCTTGCGCAGGGTGGTACGCAGGGCGTTCGTGCCGCCGGCCTGCATGATGTCAGGCCCATCCTTGGCCAACAGCTCGGCATCCTTGTTTCCGGGACGGACGATGGCGATGTGCCCTGACTTGGTGGGGTCGGGATTCTTGAGCGAAGCGAGAACAAGCCTGCCGTCGTTCGCCGCCGCCTGCGCCGCCGCCCCGTCCTTCAAGGCCACCCAGCCCGCCTTCTTGCCGGCATCAGAAGCAAGCCAATTGAATTGAGCATTGGCAAGAAGCACGACGCCATGCTCAGGCGGACGTAAGACATAAACTCCAAGGCGTTCGGTAGCCGCAGCGACGAACTGGCTGCAATGGGTGTGCTTGCTCTTGGCATCCTTGATGGGCTGCCCAGTGGGCAGCCCGGTCTTCCAATCGACGATCGCTCCCGGCAACCAAAGCTTGTCGACCTCCATGGCTTCGAGGCGCTTCCAGAGTTCGTCGGTCGGACCCTTGCTACGGGCGGCCCATCCGACCGCTGACTCTATGATGAAGTCGAGGCCTTCGGTCATCTCCGGATGGGGACTCGAGATAAAGACACGACCGAGGCCGAAAGAGCTGCGAACCATGGCGGGCGAACTGACCATGACTCCGACGGGCGTCTCGTTCAGCGCAA
>CAIRWP010000370.1 GCA_903882335.1 uncultured Opitutia bacterium
CGAGGTAGATCGAGATGATGGCGGGCGGGGCTTCGTTGGCGCCGAGGCGATGGTCGTTGCCGGCCGAGGCGACGGAGGCGCGGAGCAGACCTTGGTGGAGGTCGACGGCGCGGACGACCCCGGAGCAGAAGGTGAGGAACTGGGCGTTCTCGTGCGGGTTGTGGCCGGGCTCGAGGAGGTTGCCGACGCCGGCGCCACCGATGGACCAGTTGACGTGCTTGCCGGAACCGTTGACCCCCGCGAAGGGCTTCTCGGCGAGGAGGCAGACGAAGCCATGCTGGGCGGCGACGCGGCGGAGCAGCGTCATCGTGAGCATCTGATGGTCGTGGGCGACGTTGGCGGATTCGTAGATCGGGGCCACTTCGTACTGGGACGGAGCGACTTCGTTGTGGCGGGTCTTGATCGGGATACCGAGTTTGAAGCACTCGCGCTCGGTTTCCATCATGCACGCAAGCACGCGGTCCGGGATGGTGCCGAAATACTGGTCCTCGAATTCCTGGCCCTTCGCCGGCTTGGCGCCGAACAGCGAACGACCGCAGGTGTAGAGGTCGGGACGGAGGTGGAAGAGGCGGGCGTCGATCAGGAAGTACTCCTGCTCAGGACCACAGGAAGCGGAGATGAAGCCGTGCTTCTTGCCGAAGAGCGCGAGCACGCGGGAGGCGGCCTTGTTGACGGCCGCCATCGAGCGGAGGAGCGGGGTCTTCTTGTCGAGGGCCTCGCCCTTCCAGGAGACGAAGGCGGTGGGGATGCAGAGCGTGGAGCCGTTCTCGGTGTCGAAGATGTAGGCCGGGGAGGTGACGTCCCAGGCGGTGTAACCGCGGGCTTCGAAGGTGGAGCGGAGGCCGCCGTTCGGGAAGGAGGAGGCATCGGGCTCGGCCTGGATCAGCGCCTTGCCGGAGAACTGGGCGAGCGTGCCGTTGCCGTTGGGCTCGAAGAAGGTGTCATGCTTCTCGGCGGTGAAGCCGGTGAGGGGGTAGAACACGTGCGCGTAGTGCGTCGCGCCACGTTCCAGGGCCCAGTCCTTGATGGCGGCGGCGACCACGTCGGCGGAGGCGGCGTCGAGCTTGGTGCCGGCTTCGATGTTCGCCTTGAGGGACTTGAAGACGTCCTTCGGCAGGCGCTTCTCCATCTTATCGAGGGAGAAGACATTCTGGCCGTAGATCAGGTCGATCTTCTCGTTGCGGAAGTCGAAGCTGCCCTGGAGGCGAGGCTGGGAGGCAATCGCCTCGATGGCGTTGCGACGTGCGGGGTTGGTGCTCATGGTTGGGATTGGTGAAAAATGGACGAAAGGTCCCCATTGGGAAAGCACCCTGCGTGCCACGGTTCAACAGGGAACCATTCACAACCCCCCTTTGCCTATTATTAGACTTTGTGTTTAAAAATAGACAAACTCTGGCTGCTCATTTCCACGCATAGACCGCGCGGAGGAAATAGGCCGTATCCAGCCCAACCTGCCCGGGGAGGGGTTGGCCGCGGAAGTCATTGGAGACCCCTATCTTGAGGGAGAGCGGCCCGTCTCCCCGGAAGATATTCAAGGCGGATTCGTGCCGGACGTAGAAATTCTGGGCGGACGCAAAGGAGGGGACCAGCGAGAGCGCCGTCTCCACCTTGGCCCAGCCGAACTCCCGTTCGAAAAGCAGGCCCAGATCCATGGACGGGGTGGCCAGGCTCGGCTGACCGGTCAAGGAGTAGTTCTCGTAGCGGTGCGCCAGACCGATTCGGGTATCGAGCTTGCCGCGGGCGTCAGTGAACAGACGCAGGCCGAGCCCGGCGGCGTTGACCGAGAGGAAGTCGACCTGGCGGGCGTTATCGTAGCCCGTGTCGGTCCGCGCGTACCAGTAGACGACGCGGGTCGGGTTCGTCTCATAACCCAAGGTGACGTGGAGGTCATCGGCCGAAGTCTGGTTTCCGGCGACGGCGCGGACCAGGCGGACGCTACCCGTCAAGGTGTCCGCGACGGTGGTACCCCTCGCCTGGAAGCCGGCGCTGAAACCGCTACCTTGGGCCGCGCCGGAACGACCCGACAGATCGAGGTCGGCCTGCATCTTCCAAAGCCGCGTCGGCACGACCTCGGCCGGCCGGGCGCCGGGCTCTCGCCACAGTTCGACGGTGGCGTCCTGGGCGAAGGTCTCCGCGCCACCGGAGCTTGCCACCCGCCCACCCACGGCCCACGCCACGCCATCGAGCACCGCGCCCCGGCGACCGCTGAGACGTACCGCCTCATCGGTCCGGAAAGACTCGATCCGCGCTAACGGGATGCGCAATGGCTCGCTCCCACCCCACCCCTGGACGCGCAGTTCCAGCTGGCCATCGGCGACGCGCTCGATGCGTCCGCGGAGGAAAGTGCCGTCGAGCAGCGTGAGGGTGTCCGCGCTCACGGCGGCGGCGAGGACAAGGGAGAGAAGGGAGAGCGGGCGCATCCGTCTCCACAGACAAACAACCGGACGCAGGGTTGCCAACCCTGAGGGAAGAAGTTGTGCTGAAAGCATGGACCTCGATGCGATCATCCTCGGCGCCGGCCCTGCGGGCCTGGCCGTGGCGCACGCGATGCAGGCGCGCGGCGCGAAGGTCAAGGTGCTCGAGCCGTCCGGGCGGGTCGGCGGGTCGATCCGGACGATCCGCGAGGACGGCTGGCTCGTGGAGGTCGGCCCCAACACGCTCCAGCTGGAAGGCGAGGCCGACCTCGCCTTGCTGCGAGGTTACGGGCTGGAAGCGGAGCTGCAGGAGGCCGACACCGCTGCAGCCAAGCGATTCATCCTATCCCGCGGCGAACTCCACGGGCTCACCGCCCGCCCGAGCTCGCTCTTCAAGTCCCGGCTCCTCTCGACCCGCGGCAAGCTGCGGTTGCTGGGCGACCTCTTCCTGCCGCGCGGCGGCTTCGAGGGCGAGACCATCGAGGGCTTCGCCACGCGCCGCTTCGGCGCGGAGGCGGCGGCCCGCCTGATGGACCCGGTGGTCTCGGGCGTGCACGCGGGCGATCCCGCCCGGTTGGTGATGGGCAATTGCTTCCCGAAGATCCACGCGCTGGAAAAGAGCCACCGCTCGGTGATCCTCGGCCTGGCCCGCACCCGCGGGGAACCGCGGCGCATCGTGGGCTTCCGCGCCGGCATGCAGGCCTTGGCCGACGGCCTGGCGGCCCCGTTGCGGGCAAAGCAGGCCCTACGGCTCGGCTCGATGGCGACCCTGATCCGCAAGGACGCCAAAGGCTGGAACGTCGCCTGGCGCGATGCCGACGGCACGGACGAAGGCGCCCGGGCGAAGCACCTGATCGTCACCGCGCCGCACTGGCATTGGGCGGCCCTGCCCTTCGACGAGAACCTCCGCGCGGCCTTCCGCGACTGGGAGCGGACCGAGGCTCCGCCGGTCACGGTCGTCGCCCGCGGCTACCCGCGCGAAGCGGTGGCGCACGCCTTGGATGGCTTCGGGTTCCTCGTCCCCGGCGAGGAACGTCGTCGGTTGCTGGGTTGTCTCTTCCCTTCCTCGGTCCTCCCGGGACGCGCCCCCGCGGGACATGTCCTGCTGGCCTGCTTCATCGGCGGGGCCCGTCACCCGCGGCTCGGACGGGCAACGGACCCCGAGCTGCGCCAGCTGGTCGACGAGGAGCTGGGCGCAACGCTCGGCGCGCGCGGCGTCCCCGCGCAGGAATGGATTCAACGCTGGGAACGCGCGATCCCCCAGTACGGCATCGACCAGACCCGGAAGGAAGCCGCGCTAGCCCAGGCCGAGGCGTCCAACCCAGGGCTTCATTTCCACGGGGCTTTCCGCGGCGGCATCGCGCTTATGCAGGTGATC
>CAIRWP010000371.1 GCA_903882335.1 uncultured Opitutia bacterium
CCGCGGGTTGCTGCTCCGCCTGGCCGAGGTCGAAGGCACGGTCGCGGGCGAGCGGATCAAGCTCGTGGCCCCGCGGCCCGACGACTTCGCGACCGTGGTGAAGCGCCTGTCGAAGGGACTCTGATCAGTCGCGCGGGAACGGCAGCCGGAACCGTTCCGTCGTGCGCACGTAGCCGTCGGGGCTGTTGAGCCGGCCGATCGGCGCGTACGCGGCGTAGTCCACCTTCCACGTGGCCGGGTCGGCGACGCCCGCCCGGACATGCGCGAGCAGGATCTCGACCACGAAGAGCCGGTTCTCGCCGTAGCGCCGTTGATCGAGGAAGCGGCATTCCAAAGCCACCGGGCATTCGGTCAGGATCGGCGCCCGGACGCGCTCCGCGGCGCGCGTGGCGAAATCGCCGCGTTCGACCTCGCTCTCGCCCGGCGGCAAGGCGCGGGCGCACGCGACCATCCGCGCCGCCAGCGGCTCGTCGCAGAGATGGATGACGCATTCGCCGGTCGCGAGCAGGTTGGCCGCCGTGTCCTTCATCGTCCCATCGTCCCGGTCCGCGGGGGCGAACCCCGCGATGGGCGGCTCGGTCCCGAGGACGTTGAAGAAGGAGAAGGGCGCGGCGTTGGTCCGGCCGGCGGCGTCGACGGTGGTGACGAGCGCGATCGGCCGCGGCACGACGAGACCGGCGAGCAGCCGGTAGGCGCGTTCCCCGGGGTGCGCGGCGACGTCGAAGCGGTCGGTCATGCGCCGGGCGGAACGTCCTCGCCGGCGTGCGAGGCCAGGGCGGCGCGCCGCGCGGCGTCCTGCCGGTACGACAGCCAGAGGTACAGGCCCACGCCCACGCAGATGCAGGCGTCGGCGATGTTGAACGCCGGGAAACGGTAGTACGGGAGATGGACGTCAATGAAGTCGACCACGTGATCCCCGAAGACGCGGTCGTGCACGTTGCCGAGGGTGCCGCCGACGAAGAGCCCGAAGGCGAGCTGGCCGCCGCCGAGTTCGCGCAACAGCGGCTGACGCCAGCGCCACACGAAGAAAAGGACCGCCAGCGCGAGCAGGACGAGGAAGGGCCGCACGTCGTGGTCGGAGCCAAGCCCCCAGGCCGCGCCCTTGTTGCCCACGTGCACGATCCAGAGGCGGGGCAGGAGCTGGAGCGGCCCCGACCCGTCGGCCTCCGGGAAATACGTGTTGAACGGGAGATGGCGCCCGACGAGCCCCTTGGTCCAGAGGTCCGCGGCCAGCCCGACCAGGGCGACGACCCAGAACGTCAGGTACGGACGGAACCGGGAGCCCATGGCGGACTCAGGAGTCGCTCGGGTCGTCCTCGCCGCCACCGCCGCCGGTGCCGAAGCCGACCTCGTCGCCGTGCTCACCTAGCGGGTTGCCGCCGCGACGACGGTGCGCGCGCCGGTTGCGCTCGAGCTCCTTCTGACCCTCGAGGGAATAGCGGGTGAACGGGACCGCCATCAGGCGGGCGTGCGGGATGGGCTTGCCGGTGATCTCGCAGACGCCGTAGCCGCCCTTCTTCATGCGCTCGATGGCGTCGGCGATCTCCTTCAGCGCCTCCTGCTCATTCGAGATCAGCGAGAGCGCGAAATCGCGGTCGGCCGTGTCGGTGCCGGCGTCGGCCAGGTGCTGCGAGTAGCCGGACAGGTCGCCGGCGTCGTCCTTGCCGGACTTCTTGAGCGCGGCCTCGGAGTGGAACGCGAGCCCCTTCTGCAGGGCCAGGCGCATATGGACGAGCAGGCTGTAGTAGCGGCGGAAACGCTCCGGCACCTGCTTGGACTCGTCGCCCGAGGTGGAACCCTTGCGGAACGGGTTGGTGCCGAGCAGGTCGGCGATCGTAGCGGCGGCCACGTTGTGGGTGCGATGATCGTCCGCGCGGGCGGCGGCGGCGGCCTTCTCGCGAGCCTTGCGCTCCTCCTCCGGCACCCAGAGGTTCAGCTTCACGCCCTTCTTCTTGCGGCTGGCGAGGTAGGCTTGGACTTCGGCGACGGTGTAGAACTGGAGCTTAGGCCGGGGCGGGGCGTCGGTGGCGGCCTCCTGGTGGTGGTCCTTACGGTGGGTCTCGAGGAGCTTCTTTTGCGTGTCGTGGTCGACCTTCGGAGCCTTGCCGCCCTTCACCGGCTTGGCGGGCTTGGCAGCGACCGGCTTGAGCTTACCCTGCTTGGGCTCCTTGACGACGGCGGCGACCGGCTTGCCGGTCTTGGCCGCGGGCTTACCCTTGGCGACCGGCGCGGCCGGCTTCACCGGGGACGGCTTGCCCTTCCCGGCCGGGGTGACCTTGGCAGGAGGCGCGACCTTGACGGCGGGCTTGGCCTTCGCCTCGACCTTCGGCGCAGGCTTCTTCACCGGCGTCGGCTTAGGCACGGGCTTGGCGGCGGTCTTCTTCTTGGGAGCAGGCTTCTTGGGCATGGGAAATCAGGATTGGGGGTATTTGGCGAGGAGGGCGGTACGGCACCGAGGTGATACCATACCGAATTTGCCGGCGTCCACAAGCACCGGGACCCATCGCCAGGAACGCGGGCAACGAACGCCACCGGCCTTGTCGACCTGGCAGGCCAACGGGGAACCGGGGGTGGGAACGAAGGAGACCGCGGAGACGATCCAAAGCTCGGCCAAGGCCTCGCCCAGACCGGCCAGGAGGCGGAAATCGGCGTCCGCCGGGTCGCCGGAGACAACGACCGCGGCCTCGAGGGACTGGCCGAGCTGCTTCTCCTGGCGCATCTTCTCCAGCGGGACGTTGACCAGGGCGGCGAGCGCCTGCACGCGCGCAAAGCCGGCGTGAGCAGCGAGACCGGCTTCATCCTCCCACTCGGCGGGCGGGGCGGGCCAGTCCTGCAGATGGATGGAGGGGGCGTCCGTGTACTCGGCCTTCGCCACGAGGTGGGACCACGCCTCGTCGGCGGTGAACGGCACGAACGGGGCGATGACGCGGAGGTAGGCGCGCAGGATCAGGTCGAGCGCGGTCTGCGTGGAGCGGCGCAGCGGGTCGGCGGGCGCCAGGGTGTACAGGCGGTCCTTGACGATGTTGTGGTAGGTCGAGGAGAGCGTGCCCGTGGTGAAGTGGGCGAGCGCGGCCGCGGCGCGGTGGAACTCGTTGCGCTCGCAGGCGTCGGTGACCTCGCGCACGAGGCGGGCGGTCTCGACGAGCGCCCAGCGGTCGATCGCCGAGAGGCGCGCCACCGGGATGGCGTCCTTGGCCGCGTCGAAGTCGAACAGGTTGCCGAGCTGGTAGCGGAGCGAGTTGCGCATGCCGCGGTACTGGTTGGACACGTGCTCGAAGATGGCGTCGGACAGCGGGATGTCGGCCTGGTAGTTCTCGGAGGCCACCCAGAGGCGGATGATGTCGGCCCCGTACTTCTTCACGTAGCCGTCGGCGGTCTGCGGCTTACCGTCGGACTTCGAGATCTTCTGGCGCTTCTCGTTCACGACGAAGCCGTGGGTGAGGACGGCGCGGTAGGGCGCGGCGCCCTTGACGGCGACCGCGGTCCAGAGCGAGGACTGGAACCAGCCGCGGTGCTGGTCGGAACCCTCGAGGTAGAGGTCGGCCGGCCAATGCAGATCCTTGTGCTTGGCGCAGACGGCGAGGTGGCTCGAGCCGGAGTCGATCCAGACATCGAGCGTGTCGGTGCCCTTGCGGAGATCCTTCGGCCAGCCGGCCGGGACGGGTGCGCCGGCGAGGATCGTCTCGACCGAGGAGGCCCACCACCAATCGCCGCCGTGGAGCGCGACCTGCCGGGCGACGTGGCGCACGACGCCGGCGTCGAGGTACGACTCGCCAGTGGACGGCGAGGTGAAGGCCGGGATGGGGACACCCCAGGCGCGCTGGCGCGAAATGCACCAATCCGGACGGCCCTCGAGGGCGGCGCGGATGCGGTTCTCGCCCGAGGCGGGGATCCACTGGACGTCGCCGACGACCTTGAGGGCGCGCTGGCGGAGGTCGCCGCGATCGAGGCCGACGAACCACTGGTCCATGGCGCGGAAGATCACCGGCGTCTTGGAGCGCCAGCAATGCGGGTAGGAATGGTTGAAGCCCTGGGCCTTGAGCAGCGCGCCCGCGCCCTTGAGCAGTTCCAGCACAGCGAGGTTCGCCGGGTTCTTGCCGTCGGTCTCCAGCACGGTGACGCCGACCAGCGCGGCGGGCACCTTGCCGTCGTCGGCGTAGGTGCCGTCGTTGCGCACCGGGCAATACGGCTCGAGGCCGTACTTGTTGCCGGTCTGGAAGTCCTCGAGACCGTGGCCCGGGGCGGTGTGCACGCAACCCGTACCGGCGTCGGTCGTGACGTAGTCGGCGAGCACCACCGGGGAGGCGCGGTCGATGAACGGATGCCGGGCGACCAGGCCCTCGAGGGCGCGGCCGGTCACGCGGAAGCCGTCGACGGCCCCCTCGAGCCCGCAGGCGGCGACGAAGGCGTCGCGCAGGGCGGCGGCCACGAGGAAGGAGCGGTCGCCGTGGCGGACCTCGACGTAGTCAAGTTCCGGATGCACCGCGATGGCGAGGTTCGCCGGCAGCGTCCACGGGGTCGTCGTCCAGATGACGACGGAGAGCGGGTGCGCGGGCGCGAGGCCCTTCGCGGCGGGCGCGGGGACCGGGAAGGCGACCCAGATCGAGAACGAGCGCTTGTCCTGGTACTCGATCTCGGCCTCGGCGAGGGCGGTCTCGCAGGGGATCGACCAGTAGACCGGCTTCTTGGAGCGGTAGACGAGGCCCTGCTCGATGAAGCTCGCGAAGCCGCCGAGGATCTCGGCCTCGTACGCCGGATCCATCGTGCGGTATTCCGAAGCCCAGTCGGCGAGGATGCCGAGGCGCTTGAACGGCCCCCGCTGCTTCTCGATGAAGCCGGCGGAGAACGGGGCGCAGGCCCGGCGGACGCCGAGCGCGTCGAGCGACTGCTTGGCCGCCTGGAGCTCCTTCATCACCTTGTGCTCGATGGGGAGACCGTGGCAATCCCAGCCGGGCACGTAGGGCGTCCGGAAACCGCGCATGGACTTGTAGCGCAGGATGGCGTCCTTCAGCAGCTTGTTGAGGGCGGTGCCGATGTGGACGTCGCCGTTCGTGAACGGGGGACCGTCGTGCAGGACGAAGGCGGGCTTGCCGGCGGCGCGTGCCTGGATGGCGTCATAGAGACCGAGCCGCTCCCAATGGGCGATCCGGACCGGTTCGCGTTCGGCCAGGCCGGCCCGCATGGGGAAGTCGGTCACCGGCAGGTTGAGGGTATCCTTGAGCTCTTCGGCCATGTTTACGTTTGGGCAGGGGCGAGGGGCGCAAACGCCCTTCGGGGCGGAGAAAGTGAACGGGACGGGGGATGAGGCAAGGGTGGAGATGGGGGACAGGGTCTTTCCCGGCGGCCGCCTTGGCGGGCGGGATTGACAGGCACCGCGGGAAGCCCACCAATAAGTCCCCTGCCATGGACAACCTGAAGCCCAAGCTCGTTACCACCCGGGGTGCCATCATCGACGTGGTCCTGACGGTCATCTTCTTCCTCTGGATGACGACCGTGCTCAAGAAGCACGTGCCTTGGGTCGAAGCCGGCGAGACGGCCGTCCTGCTCGGCGCCGCCTACTGCTCCCTCTGCCTTTCGGGCGTGCTCTGGATGGCCCTAAGCCTGTTCCGCGTCACGCTCGCGGATCAGATGCTCCCGAAGTCCCCCGACCAGCGCTGAGCGCGACCGGGAACACGCCTCGAGGCCGGCTGACCAGCCGGCCTTTTTATTTGGGCGGCAGGAGGGGCGCGACCAACGCCGCCTCGACCTCGGCGGCGAGCGCCTGCGCCGCGACCCGTTCCCGCCGGAACTCCGCCCACTTCTCGGCGAGTTCCTCCGGGGAGCCTTGCTCGAAACGCTCCAACCAGGCCCCGAAGGTTCGCCACGCGTTCGCGTGGACCGGATTCTGCCGGAGGATCTCCCGGCGCACCGTGGCCAACCGGTCCCGCATCGCCTCGGCCACCGCGGGTAAGGCGCGGTGGCGGACGAGCGCGGGCCCGTCGAGCACCGCGTCGCCCGACCCGAGATCGAAGACGAACCGCGCCAGTTCGTCCAGGGCCGCGCCGGATTCGCGCATCCCCAGGCTCACCGGCTTGCGCTGCACGAGGAGCTGAGACCGCGTCGCCTGCCAGTCGGCCTCCTTGAGGGCCGCGGTCGCGCCGCCGGCGACATGGCGGGCCAGCAAGCCGGCGGTCTCCCGCGGTTGGGCGGCGCGTAACGTCCGCCAGAACAGGAAAGCCTCGCGCTCCGAGGCGCGGCCGGCGCGCAGGTCGGCCAGGGAGGCGGGCGGCGCGCGCAGACCCTCGCGATACCAGAGATCGACCAAGGCGGGACGCAGCAAGGCCAGGGTCTCGGCGGCGAGCGCCTGGGCGAGCCAGGGCTCGGGTTCCCGGGGCGGCCCGCCGGCGAGGAGCGCGCAACGACGAAGCCAGGCCCGCACGGCGGCCTCCGCGGCGAGCGCCGGGGCCCGCTCCGCGGCGCCGAGCCGCAACGAGACGAGCACCTGCCCGGCCAGGACGCGCACGTCGACATCGGCGAACCCGGGCAGGTCGACCAATTCGACGCGTGCCTTGGGCGGCGGCAAGGGGGCGAGGCCGTAGGCGAACTCGAGGTGACGCTCGAACGCCGCGAGATGGGCGGCGACGAAGCTGACCTCATTGAGCCGTTCCCCAAGGACGACCGCGAAGCGGGTCTCATTGAAGAAGACCCGAGGGTCGGCGATCGCGGACGGCTCCGTCGAGGCAGACGACGCGGGCGGAGGCGCGACCTCGGGCGTGGCCGCCGCCAGGCACACGCAGGTGGCCAGGGCGGTCCACATCCTCAGGCGCCGCTGAAGTGACTTTCGTCGAGCTCGACGGTCTCGCCGCCAGAGAGGTGGATCGGCTCACCGAGCGGGGACTGGTCGTTCTTCCAGACCTCGACGGTCGCGGGGGCGTCGGGCTGCGGGCTGACCCACTGCCAGCGACCGATGCCGAGGAAGTTCATCGGGATCCCGTGGTCGGCGCTGAGGCCCGGGCCGCTCCCGCGGACGAAGGGCTTGTTGCCGATGCCGATCATGAGGTTGATGACGAGGGCGGTGCCTTCGCTGGTGACCACGGGGGCCGCGGCGGGCGCGGCTTCCTCTGCGGCAGGCTCGGACTCGATCGCCTCCTCGTCGGCTTCGGCTTCCTCGTCCTCCTCATCCGCGTCGGCGACGGGCTCGGCTTCCTCGTCGTCCGCGTCTTCCGTGACCGGCGCCGCCGGGGCGACGACGGGGCGGTCGCGCAAGGCCTGCAGTTCGGCGCTGACCGCATCGAGACGCTCATCGAGCTTGTCCGCGGATTGGGCCGCCTTCTGGGCCGCCTTCTTGACCTCATCGCGTACCGCCTTGAGATCCTCGGCGGTCACGGCCGGAGCGGCGGCCTTGAGTTCGGCCAAAACCTCGGCCGTCTCCTCCGTGGTCGCGAGCCCGCTGCGCACGGTCTCCGCGAGGGATTCCAATTTCGCGCCGAGGTCGTCGAGGGACTCCTTGGCCTCGGTGCCGACGGCGGCGGAACGCTGCGCGACGGCGACCTTCTTCTCGAGTTCGGCGGCGGTCGCCTTGAGCGCGGCGACCTCGGCCTTCAGGGCGTTGATCTCGGTCGAGGCGCGCTGGGCCACGGCCGCGGCGGCGGCCTCCGCCTGCCGGCGGACATCCAGCTCGACCTCGCCGATGCGGCGGTTGCTAGCTTCAGCGGCGGCGCGCGCGTCGTCGCGCAGGCGATCGATCTCCGCGGCCAGCGCGGCCCGCAGCCGGGCCTGCTCGGCGAGCCGCTCGGCCTTGCCACCGCCGTCCCGGAGCACGGGGATGACGACGATCAGGGAGGCGCCGAGGATCCCGCAGACCGCGAGGAAGGCCTGGAAGCCGTCCTTCGGATCGAGCCCGAGGCACAGCACGCCGAGCACGGCGATGAAGTCGGCGGCTACGAGGAACCATTTTTCCTGGAGCAGTTTCTGGAGGTCGCGGTTCATGGGGATGGGGATGGGGTAAGGGGCGGGGCTCAGCGGGGCCGCTCGATGAAGCCGACCTTGCGGTGGACCTTGGAGAGTGTGCGGAAGGCGGTGGCCTGGGCGGACTCGGCGCCGGCCTTGAGGATGCGGGCGAGCTCCTCGCGGTCCTTAATCAGCTCGTCGTAGCGCAGGCGGACCGGGTCGAGGGTGGCGATGACGGCGTCGGCCACGCCCTTCTTA
>CAIRWP010000372.1 GCA_903882335.1 uncultured Opitutia bacterium
CCTGCCGGGCCACCGGCGCGCCGCCCTCCCGTTCACCGATGGCCGCTCGCCGCGAACAATCCCTGCCCGAGGTCAGCAACCCGAAGGCGGGACGCGATTATTTCATCGGACCGACCTATGAGGCCGGCCTGATGTTGCTCGGCACCGAGGTCAAGGCGCTCCGCCTCGGCCGCGCGAACATCGCTGACGCCTTCATCCGCATCAGCCCGAAGGGCCCGATGCTCTACCACGCGCACATCGCGGAGTACGACTTCGGCAACCTCAACAACCACTCGACCTACCGGCCGCGCAAGCTGCTGCTCAAGCAGGCCGAGATCGCCAAGATCACGGGCGAGGTGCAGTCGGGCGGCGCCGCCATCGTGCCGCTTAAGATCTACTTCAAGCACGGGCTCGCCAAGTGCCTGCTCACGGTCGGCAAGGGCAAGAAGCAGCACGACAAGCGGCACGACATCAAGGAACGCGACGCCAAGCGCGAGATCTCGCGCGCGCTGAGCCGCCGCCGGTGAAGCCGCCGCTCCACCTCATCTTGCTCCAGCCGGAGATCGCGCCGAACACCGGCAACATCGGCCGCATGTGCGCCATCACGGGCTGCGTCCTCCACCTGGTCCACCCGCTCGGCTTCAAGATCGACGACGCCAAGCTGCGGCGCGCGGGCATGGACTACTGGCACCAGCTGGATGTCCGCCACCACGCCGACTGGGAGGCGTTCCTCGCTTCGCCCGGGCGCCCAGAGCGGCTCTGGCTGTTCTCGACGCGGGCGACGCAGGGCTTCTGGGATGTCCGTTACGAGGAGGGCGACGGCCTCGTCTTCGGCAGCGAGAGCTCCGGGGCGCCGGAACCGGTGCACGCGTTCGTGGGCGGCGCGCGGTCGGTGAAGATCCCGCATTTCAACGAGCTCACGCGCTCCCTCAACCTCTCCACCGCCTGCGGCATCGCGACCTATGAGGCGCTGCGCCAGGTGAAGCACGGCGCCTGAACGGCGGTACGGTCGGCGGCCGCGCGCTCCCGGGCCCCGTCGCGGAGCCGGCGGCGCGCAAAGTTAGCTATTTCTCAGTAAGATCACCCCGGCCACCGCGATGCCGCCCCCGACCCAGACGCGGGCCCCGGGCCTTTGGCCTTCGACGCCCCATTGGAAGAGCAGCGCCAGCAACGGGGACATCGCCACGATGCTGAGCACGACCGCGGCCGGCCGGGTGCTGAGCGCCCACTGGTAGCAGGCGACGCCGATGCCCGGCCCCGAGAGGCCATTCATCAAGGCCCAGCCGCGCGCCCGCCAGCCGGCGTAGGGTCGGCGGACCTGGGCGAGCAGGCCTTCGCGTCGGGTATTCCAGAGGACGAAGCCGAGCACGATCGGCAGGCCGCCGACGATGCGGAGGAACCCTTGGGTCCAGCCGTCGGGCATCTCCACGTGCGCCGCGACGCAGGCCGCCTTCGCCATCGGCGTGCTTACGGCCCCGCAGGCTTGCCCGAACGCGGCGAGGATCGAGAGCGCGATGCCGGTCCGCCAGTGGCGGGGGTCGCCGACCGGGCGCGAGCCGAGCGCGAGCGCGACGCCCGTGAGGATGACGGCGGCCGCGACCATCTGCGCGCCGGTGGGCGCGTGTCCGAGCACCAGGTACTCGAGGAGCAGCGCGAACGGCGCCGCCAGCGTCTGCATCACGAGCAGCGCGAGCCCGGCGCCGATCCGGATCAGCGAATGGAAACTGGCGATGTCACCCACGCCCAAGCCGATGGCCCCGCCGAGGAGCAGCCAAGGCCAGCCGGGGAAGAGCAACGGCTGGCCGGCGATCAGCGCGACCGCCCCGATCGTCACGAAAGCGATGGAGATGCGCAGGAGGTTGGCGAAATCGACCCCATGGTGGAAGGAGCTGCGACGCGCGCAGGTGATCGACCAAGCGAAGAAGAAGGCGGCACCGAAGGCGGCTTCCATCAGTCGAAGCGTTCGAGGATCGCGACGCCCACGGCGTCGGCGCGCATCCGGCCTTCGCCGGTGAGGCGGATGGTGCGGCCGTCGGCCTCCAGCAGGCCTTCCGCCGCGAGGTCGCGGAAGAGCGTGTCGACGGCGGTGGGCAGGTCGGTCGCGAAGCGCGCCGCGAGCGCTGCGGGGTCGACGCCGGCGTTGAGCCGCAGGCCGAACACCAAGGCGTCGCTGAGCAGGTCGGCCGGCGTCAGGTCCTTGACCTGCTCGAGCACCGGCTTGCCGGCCTCGATGCCTTGGATCCATTGGTCCAGGTTCGCGGGATTGGTCCAGCGACGCGCGCCCCATTGCGAGGCCGCGGAGGGACCATACCCGATCCAGGAGCCCATTTCCCAGGTGATGAGGTTGTGGCGGCAGGCGTGCCCCGGCCGCGCGAAGTTCGAGGTCTCATACTGGGCGTAGCCCAGCGCCTCGAGCTGCTCCCAGGTGCCGCGGTAGAGCCGGGCCTCCAGCTCACGGTCGATCTTCACCTTGCCCTGCGAGAGCTTCACGAACATCGCGGTGTCCTCCTCGAAGGTCAGGCAGTAGGTCGAGAGGTGGTCCGGCCGCAGCGCGACGGCCCGGCGCAGGTCTTCGGTCCAGCGACGCTCATCCTGGCCCGGGATCGCGAAGATCAGGTCCAGGTTGCGGGAGGCGAAGCCCGCCGCCTCGATCAGTTCCCAGGCGTCCATGATCTGCTTGGGCGAGTGGCGTCGGCCGAGCGCATCGAGCGTGACGTCGTCAAAACTCTGCACGCCCATCGAGACGCGGGTGACGCCGATTTCCTTGAGGGCGGCGAGCTTGTCGGCGCGGACGGATGACGGTGCCAGCTCGACGGACCATTCGCTTGGCTGCCCGGCGGCCCGGGTCATCGCGTGGCCGAGTCGACGCAGGTCATCCGCGGGCAGGAGGCCCGGCGTACCGCCGCCCCAGAACGCGGTCTCCACGGGCCCCGGCGGGTGCAACGCAAGCTCCCGCTCGATGGCGTCGAGGTAGCGGTCGAGGTCGCCGCGCTTGGGCTGCTCCTGGTAGAAGGAGCAGAAGTCGCACGACGACGCACAGAAGGGGACGTGCAGGTAGAGCGCGGTCCCAGGCTGGAACGGCGCCGGGTTCACTCGAGTCCGAGCTGCTTGCGACCGGCTTCCGAGATCATCCGCGGGTTCCAGACGGGATCCCAGACGATCGCGACCTCGGCGGATTCCACGCCGGGCAGCGCCTCGAGCTTGGACTTGGCGTCGGCCGCGATGACCGGGCCCATGCCGCAGCCTTGCGCGGTCAGCGTCATCTTGACCTCGACCTTACGCCCGCCGCGTTCGCCGGGGGTCAGCGCCAGGTCGTAGATCAGGCCGAGGTCCACGATGTTCACCGGAATCTCCGGATCGAAGCAGCCTTTGAGCGCCTCCCAGAGCGCGGACTCGTCGAGCGGGCCGGTCGCGACGTTCCCGGCTTTCGCCGCGTAGAGTTCGACCGCGTCCGGGCCGAGGGCCGCGAGGTCGGCCGGCGCGATGCGGAAGAGGCCCATCGGGGTGCGGACCGTCGCCGAGCCGCCGAGCGCCTGGGTGACCTCGACTTCCGTCCCGGCCTCGAGGATCGCCGCATCCCCGGCGGGGATGACGGTGACGGGACAGTCGCGGAGCAGGCGATGGTGCGAGGACATGGGGCTAACCTTGGCTTCCGGGCCCGGGACGCAAGCGTCCGCTGCTCCCCCCGCGCCCCATGTGCTTTTTGCGGTAGCAGACTTGCGTTTCAGGGTGACATGCAGGGTTGTCCGCCCCGGCCGGCCGGCTAGGGTGGGGGGACCCCTGCCATGCGCCCCCGCCTCCTCTCCGCCCTGTTCCTCGGCCTCTCCTTGGTCGCGTCCGCCGCCCCGGTCTCCTTGTTCGACGGCAAGACGCTCGACGGCTGGGAAGGCGACCCGGCCTGGTGGCGCGTCGAGGCCGGCGAGATCCGCGGTGGTTCGACCACGCAGAACGTGCCGCGCAACTTCTTCCTCGCGACGAACAAGAGCTACCAGAACTTCGAACTGCGCGTGAAGCTCCGCCTGACCGGCACCGGTTTCGTGAACAGCGGGGTCCAGATCCGCAGCGTGCGCGTCCCCAACAACACCGAGATGTCGGGTTACCAGGTGGACTTCGGGCCGGGTTGGTACGGCAAGCTCTACGACGAGAGCCGCCGCAACAAGGTCATCGCCGACTCGACCGACCCCAAGGCCGTCCAGGCCGCGATCAAGGAAGGCGACTGGAACGAGTACCGCATCCGCGCCGAGGGCCGCCATCTTCGCACCTGGATCAACGGTGTGCCGGCGCTGGATTACACCGAGGCCGACGCCAACATCGCGACGGACGGCCGGATCGGCCTCCAGATCCATTCCGGCGGCAAAGCCGTCATCCAGGCCAAGGACATCGAGATCGAGGAGCTCCCCGCGACCCCCGCTGAGATGACCTGGGCGAAGGTCAAGGCCGCCGCCCCCGCGAAGGCCGAGGCCCCGAAGAAGAAGGATGCCGGTTACAATAACGTCCAAGGCGTGCGCCGCACCGCCGAGGAGCAGCGGAAGCTCTTCCACCTGCCCGAGGGTTTCGAGATCGAGCTCTTCGCCCAAGAGTCGCCCGGCTTCGGCAAGTTCATCCTGCTCGTCTTCGACCAGCAGGGCCGCGCGTGGTCCAGCACCGCGCTGGAATACCCCGTCGACGCTAATGAGAACCCGGCCGCGGCCGAGGCGCTCTATAAGTCGAAGGCGCGCGACAAGGTGATCGTCTTCGACCGCCCGTTCGCCGGCGGCGTGCAGGAGCCCCGCGTCTTCGCCGACGGGCTCGCGATCCCCGAGGGCGTGCTACCTTACCGGGACGGCGCGATCGTCCAGCACGGTCATGACATCGTCTTCCTGCGCGACACCGACGGCGACGGCCAGGCCGACAAGCGCGAGGTGCTCCTGACCGGCTTCGGCGTCCAGGATTCGCACCTGTTCCCGCACCAGTTCACGCGCGCCCCGGGCGGTTGGTTCTGGCTGGCCCAAGGCGCCTTCAATTCCGGCAAGGTCACCACGACCAAGGGTGAGACCGTCGATTTCCCGAGCACGCGCATGGCGCGCTTCCGGCCGGATGGCAGTTTCTTCGAGCCCACCAGCACCGGGCCGTGCAATATCTGGGGCTTGGTCCTGACGGGGCAGGGCGAGGCCTTCATCCAAGAGGCCAACGATTACGGCTACCCGGTGATGCCGTTCCACGAGTACGCCTGGTACCCCGGCTGCGCCGATCGCCTCGCGAAGTCCTACCAGCCGCCCTTCCCGGTGCAGGCGCCGCAGTTCAAGCTGGGCGGCACCGGCCTGAGCGGCCTCGCCTTGAGCGATCCCGGCGTCTGGCCGAAGGGCTACGCCGACGTGATGTACGTGGCGAACCCGATCACCTCCAAGGTCAACGCGATCCAGATGAAGCGCGATGGCGCCGGCTACTCGCTCGAAAAACTCGCCGACCTCGTCACCTGCGACGACCCGTTCTTCCGCCCGATCGCGATGACGATGGGCCCCGATGGCTGCCTCTACGTCATCGATTGGTACAATAAGATCATCAGCCACAACGAGGTCGCCCGCAACCACCCCGACCGTGATAAGCAGTCGGGTCGCATCTGGCGCATCAAGCCGAAGGGCTACGTCGCCCCGGCCATCCCGGACTACACCAAGCTCTCCTCCGCGGATCTCATCGCCCGCCTCGGCGCCCGGATCGTCGGCGACGCCCACCTCGCGTGGCAG
>CAIRWP010000373.1 GCA_903882335.1 uncultured Opitutia bacterium
GCGGGGTAATGGCCCACAAGTTGATCCGTTGACCAGTTGGCCTGTTGGCCAGGACGTATCAGGAGCGTGGGCTGATGTTTCGGTTGAGCGCCAAGAGAGTGATAACCAGACATGAGAAGATGAAAGGTCGCATCAACGGCGGGCACCGCTGTCCGCCACGATTGCCATCGATACCCTCTCTCAGCCTCTATGCGTTGGAATTGCTGTCTCTGCCTGGCCAACCGGCCAACTGATCAACGGATCAACCTTCTGACTGCCCGCTACAACTTAAACTGCCGGATGATGACGAAGAGGGCGAAGATCAGGGCGCAGCCGGCGAAGGTGACCGTGGTGGTCTCGTAGGTGGAGAGCAGGCGCACGACGGTCTCCAGAAGGCTGATGCACTTGGTCGTCTGCACCTCGGCCTTGCCTAGCGCGGTCTCGGCATACTTGGCCGCGACCTCGAGCTTTTTGTTGTCGGACTTGATGCCGTCGTCGGTGATCAGCACGACGGCGGTCTCGGTCGACTTCATCGCGGCCTTGTAGCCATCGACGGATTTCTGGATCTCCTTGGTGGCGGTCAGCACGCTGTCGGT
Source organism: uncultured Opitutia bacterium (assembly GCA_903882335.1). Taxonomy (GTDB): domain Bacteria; phylum Verrucomicrobiota; class Verrucomicrobiia; order Opitutales; family UBA953; genus UBA953. The sequence continues at coordinate 576 of CAIRWP010000373.1, forward strand.
CGTGTCCTTGAGCTCGTGGCTGAACCAAAGGCCGGCCAAGGAGACGAGGAGGGTCACGACGGCCATGCCGACGATGCCGACTTCGGCTTGGACGAGTCCGCCGCGGACGGGACGGCGGGAGGTGCGGGTCTTGGTCATGTTCTTAGGTTGTTATGAAAGGGTTCAGGGACGGCGGGAATCCCCCGTTTTGCGGGTCGGAGTCTTCTTGGCCTTCGCCTTGGCCTTGGGCTTGGAACGCTTGCGCCCGGAGGAACGCTTGCGGCGCTTCTTGCGGGCCGGGGACTTCTCTCCCTTGAGCAGGCCTAGTTTCTCCCGCACGGTGTGGGTGATCCACTCGACGAGTTCGGGGGCGAGGGCGCCGGTGAGCCCCTGGATGATGGCCTTGTTGAGGGCGGAGAGCTTCCAGGCGTAGGTGACAAAGAAGGCGATGATGGCGAAGAGCGCCGCGGCGATGATGTGCTTGAGCGAGCGCCGCCAGTTCGCCTCGGAGGCCTCGTCGATGAGCAGGCGCCCCACCATCGCGGCGGCACCGATGAAGGACACGATCCAGCCACCCGCGCCGAACGCCTTGAGCGCCAGGGCGAAATTACGCACCGAGTCGTCGGCCCCGCCTTTGGCGGCGAGGAACGACAGCGTCGCGGGCAGGATTAGCATGCGACGGCCAAGGTCTCCGCCTGGGCGACGGCCAACCGGGCGCGAAAGGTGGATGGGAGGGCGGAGGCCAAACGGTTACCCCACGAGGGGCGGCCCCATTCAAGCCCCCGCGAGGGCCGACTCAATCCCCAACCCCGGCTCAAAGGGCCTGGCGGCGGGCCGGACGCCCCTCGTCGACCTCGATGTAGTCGAACATGGTCTCCACGCCGGCCTCGGGCCCGAGCTGATTCTCCTTCAGGCGACGAAGCAGCACCTCGTTGGCCTCGTCGCGCCAGCCGCGCTTGGTCATGAAGCCATTCCAGATCTCGATATCGTTCGTTGTCAGTTTACGGCCGCGGGCTTCGGCCCAGGCAAGGGCCTCGTCGGTGGTGGCCGAAGGGTGCTGCAGCACCCAGACGCGCAGGTCGTCGTAGGCGACCCCGAGGTATTGGCAGCAACGGTCGTCGAAGGCCTTGCCGAGGTTGTTGACGAAGTCAGGGTGGAGCTGGCCCGCGGCGTGGAGGCGGATCTTGGAGAGCAGGCGCGGCAGGTAGACGAAACCGCGGACGGCTTCATAGGGGCTGAGGAGACCGGGGACGATGGGCATGGGGCCAATGTGCCGAATCAGGCCAGGGATAAAAGCGCAAAGGTGCCCGGCTGGACGTTCGCTTACTTTCCTTTTTGCCCTGCGGTCGCTTTGGTCCTACGACTACCCCATGCGCACCCCCTCCGCCCTGCTCCTCGCCTGCTTGCTGGCCCTTCCCGCCTTCGCCGCGGACGGCGCCAAGCCGGCCCCGAAGGCCGACGCCAAGCCGGCGGTCCGCAAACCGCTGGCCGAACAGCCCCTGCGCATGACCAAGGACATCGCGGCCTTCGAGGCCCAGGACAAGGCCAACCCGCCGCCCCGGCACGCCCTGCTCCTCAGCGGCGCCAGCTCTTTGCGGATGTGGAAGAACGTGGACGAGGCGCTGAAGCCCTACCCGGTGATCAACCGCGGCTTCGGCGGCTCTTACACGACCGAAGTGCTCGGCTACATGGACCGCATCACCCTGCCCTACCACCCGCGCGTGGTGGTCTTCCATTGCGGGGGCAACGACGTCAACGCGGGCGACCCGGCCGAAGCCCCGCTCGGGCGCATCCGCGAGTACGTGAAGCGCCTGCGCAAGGACAACCCCGACACCGCCGTCGTCTTCATGGCCACCACGCGCGCGCCTTCCCGCCAGGCCAAGTGGCCGGAACTGGATAAGTTCAACACCGGCCTCGCCGCCTACTGCAAGGAGGAGAGCAACGTCTGGTTCGTGGACATCAACCCGGCGCTCAATCAGTCCAGCGGGGAAGGCAAAGAAGGCCACTACCTCAAGGACAACCTCCACCCCAGCGAGCTCGGCTACCAGGAGATCGCCAAGGTCCTCAAGCCCGCCGTCGACACCGCGTGGAAGGCGACGGAGAAGGCATTTAAAAGGTAATAGCGGCAGGTAGGGCTGACCGTCCCGGTCGGCCGTGACATTTGGTAAAACGCAGCCGAGTACGGAGTACGGATTACGGAGCACCGAACGACGCATCAGCCCAAAAGCAGGCCGTACCCATTTCCCTGACCCCATCTGTACTCAGTACTCCGTACTCTGTACTCGATCCAGCACTCGATTCAGCACTCTACCGTGCCTATCCCTACCCCTGACCCTTATCTATTTTACTCCTCCCTCACCTGCCCCCACCTTCTGCCCACCGATGTCCTCCCCTGCCGAACAGCCCGCCGCCGAGCGCTTCCCGAACGGGCCGTTCACCCGCTACATGATCGGCGAAGGGATCTCGATGACGGGCACCTGGATGCAGGCGATGGCGCAGGGCTGGGTGATGGCCGGCCTGACCGCGAGTGGTCTGGCGCTCGCGGCGGTCAACTTTGCGAGCGGCCTGCCGATGCTCCTGCTCTTCCGGCTCGGCGGGATGTACGCCGACCGCTACGACAAACGCTACATCCTGCAGGCCTGCCAGCTCGTGCAGATCTGCCTCGCCGTCGCGCTCGGCACCCTCATCGCCCGGGGGAGCCTCGAAATGTGGCACATCATCGCCGCGGCGACCCTGCTGGGCATTTCCAATTCCTTCGAGATGCCCGCCGCCGCCGCGATCGTCCCGGAGCTAGTCGGCAAAGCGCACGTCGCCCGCGCCATCGCGGTCGACCGCGCGATCTTCCACGGGACCCGCCTCATCGGTCCGGCCCTGGCCGGCTACCTCGTGGGCCGGCTGGGCGCCCAATGGGCCTTCTACCTGAACGCCGGCTCGTTCGTCGCCCTGATGATCGCCCTCACCACGCTGCCCCGCCGGGCGCTCGGCACGCCGGAGCAGGAGGAGAAACGCCAAGGCGGCATGGGCGCCGCCTTCCAGCACCTCCGGCAGGACGCGGCCAGCCTTTCGATGATCGCGATGCTCGTCACAAACACGCTCTTCGTCTTCCCGGTGATGATCGTGCTACTCCCGCTGTACGGTCAGCACGTCCTGCATGTGAATCCGGAGCAGATGGGTGGCCTTATGTTAAGCTCCGGCATCGGCTCGGTCCTGGGTTCCGTCGGGATCATGTTCCTCCCGCGCCAAGCCCGCCGGGTGGCGCTGACCATCGCGGTCATCGTGATCTGCGTGGCGCTGATCAGCCTGAGCAAGGCCGACAGTTTCCCCTGGGCGGCGCCGACGCTGACGTGCCTCGCGCTCGGGGTCTCGACCTTGGTCGGGTTGGGCAACACGGTGGTACAGGAACGCTCGCCGGAGGAGATCCGCGGCCGCGTCTCGGCCATCGCCGGCCTGAGCTTCTTCGGCTTCCTCCCCTTCGCCGGCCTGATCATGGGAGCCCTCGCCGACCACTTCGGCATCCGCCAGATCCTCTTCGGCTCGGCCTGCTGCTACGCCGTCATCGGCTGCATCGTCCTGGTCGCCGCCGGCAACCGGATGAATGAAGCGGTGGAGTAGTGGAATAGGTAGCTGGCAAGTTGGCCGGCGGGCAAGTGGGCAAGGGCGCAACCGTTGCCTACAGTCGCGCGCTACGCGTACGGGTAGGGGCAGCACCGCGTGCTGCCATAGCTGCCTATCCATCGCCTTCCCTTTTGCCTAACCGCCAACCGCCATCCCCCAACCGCTCGCGAACCCCGTTCGCGCCGGTAGGGACCAGCGTCCCTGCTGGTCCGCTGTTTGGTCCTCGGCATGAGGTCAGGCACGCCATCGCTGCGCGAGGCGAAGCCAGACCCCATGCCGGCGGCCGACCGGGACGGTCAACCCTACCTAATGGCCGGTGGGCAAGGGGGGTGGCAGAATCGAGTGCTGGATCGAGTACTGGATCGAGTACAGAGTACTGAGTACGGAGTACAGAGGGGGTCAGGGAAATGGGTGGGGCCTGCTTTTGGGCTTATGCATCGTTCCGTACTCCGTAATCCGTACTCGGCTGCGTTTTCCCAAATGTCACGGCCGACCGGGACGGTCAGCCCTACCTAA
>CAIRWP010000374.1 GCA_903882335.1 uncultured Opitutia bacterium
CTCCAACCCGTCCGTCATGGTCGCCGCCGGCCTCGTCGCCAAGAAGGCCGTCGAGAAGGGCCTGAAGGTGAACCCGAACGTGAAGTGCTCGCTGGCCCCCGGCTCCCGCGTCGTCACCGATTACCTCAACGAAATCCAGCTCTCGGGCTACCTCGACCAGCTCGGCTTCAACCTCGTCGGCTACGGCTGCACGACCTGCATCGGCAACTCCGGCCCCCTTGACGCCGACATCGAAGGCGCGATCAAGGCCGGCGACCTCGTCACTGCTTCCGTGCTCTCCGGCAACCGCAACTTCGAGGCCCGCGTCCACGGCGCCGTCCGCTCGAACTTCCTCATGTCCCCGCCCCTCGTCGTCGCCTTCGCCCTCGCCGGCCGCGTCGACCTCGACCTCGACGCCGAGCCGCTCGGCACGGGCAAGGACGGGAAGCCGGTCTTCCTCAAGGACATCTGGCCCACCCAGGCGGAGATCGCCGACCACGTCGCCCGCGGCCTCAAGCCTGCGATGTTCAAATCGAAGTACGCCCCCGACTCCCTCGCCAACGCCACCGCCGAGTGGAAGGGCGTCCAGGGCGGCACGGGCGCGCGCTTCAGCTGGAAGGAATCGTCCACCTACATCCAGGAGCCCCCGTTCTTCAAGGGCTTCTCGATGACGCCCCCGCCGGTGCCGTCCCTCGCCAAGCTGCGTCCGCTGGCGCTCCTCGGCGACTCCGTCACCACCGACCACATCTCGCCCGCGGGCTCATTCGCCGAGGCCACCCCGGCCGGCAAGTTCCTGCTCGCCGCCGGCGTCACCAAGAAGGACTTCAATTCCTATGGCTCGCGCCGCGGCAACGACCGTATCATGACGCGCGGCACCTTCGCCAACACCCAGGTGAAGAACAGCATGGCCGACGGCAAGGAAGGCGGCTTCACCAAGGTCCAGCCCGACGGCAAGATCGAGGCCATCTACGACGCCTGCCAGACCTACGCGCAGCGCGGCGAGGGGATGATCGTCTTCGGCGGCGTCGACTACGGCATGGGCTCGTCCCGCGACTGGGCCGCGAAGGGCACCGCCCTCCTCGGCGTCAAGGCCGTGGTCGCGCAGTCCTTCGAGCGCATCCACCGCTCCAATCTCCTCGGCATGGGCGTGCTGCCCCTCGAGTTTGCCGACGGCAAAAACGCCGCTTCGTACAGCCTTGATGGCACCGAGACCTTCGACCTCGAAGGCCTCGCCAGCCCGATCAAGCCGAAGACCCCGGTGACCCTCGTCATCCGCCGCGCCAACGGCACGGTCGACAAGGCCGCGCTCATCGCCCGCATCGATACGGCCATCGAAGGCGAATACTACCGTCACGGCGGCATCCTGCCGTACGTGCTGCGCCAGATCCTGAAGAAGTAAGCGCCGCGGACGCGACGTGACCAGGGGCGGTCCCGCGAGGGGCCGCCCCTTTTCCTTGCCCGCCCACCCCGCCCGCCCTAGGACTGGGGCATGGAAATCGGCATCGTCAACGGCCCCAACCTCGACCGGCTCGGCAAGCGCGAACCGGAGGTCTACGGCCACGCGACCCTCGCCGACCTCGAGGCCTCGATCGCCGCGCACGCCAAGAAGGCCGGCGTGAAGACCCGCTTCTTCCAGTCCAACCACGAGGGCAAGCTGATCGACACCATCGCGAAGTGGGCGGACGACGGGGTGAAGTTCCTCGTCATCAACCCGGGTGGCCATACCCACGTCAGCGTGGCCCTGCGCGATTGCCTCGCCGGCACCGGCATGAAGGTCGTCGAGGTGCACATCTCCAATATCTACAAGCGGGAGGAATTCCGCCACAAATCCGTGACCGCCTCGGCCTGCGAGGGCGTCATCACCGGCCTCGGCTTCCCCGGCTACCTGCTCGCGGTCGACTACCTCGTGGCCCAGCACAAGCCGGCCGCCCGGGCCAAGGCGGCGAAGAAGCAGGCCAAGCCGGCCAAGCGCAAGTAAGGTCGCGGCCGTCGATTGGCGGCTTCCCCTCGGGGCCTTTCTGGCCATAACGAGGGCATGCCCCGTTTCCTCGCCCTGCTCTTCGCGTGCGTCGCCACCCTGTCGGCGCCCGCCGCACAGCCCAACATCGTTGTCATCTTGGTCGACGACATGGGCTTCGCCGACCTCGGGTGCTACGGTTCCGAGATCCCCACGCCGAACCTCGATGCGCTCGCGAAAAACGGGCTGCGGTTCACCCAGTTCTACAACACGGGACGCTGCTGCCCGACGCGCGCTTCGCTCCTGACCGGACTCTACCCGCATCAGGCGGGCGTGGGTCACATGATGGAGAACAAGGGGCTACCCGGCTACCAGGGCCACCTCAACGACCGGTGCGCGACGATCGCGGAATCGCTCAAGCCGGCCGGCTACTTCACCGCGATGACCGGCAAGTGGCACGTCGGCCAGGAACAGGGCGTCACGCCAGGTAACCGCGGCTTCGACCGCAGCCTGAACGCGGCGGCCGGCGGCTTCTACCAGCCGGGCGCGACCCGTGCGAAGTTGTTCCTCGACGGGCAGCCGATCGCCAACGACGACCCGCGCCTGCCGAAGGAGTGGTATTCCACCGACCTCTGGACCAGCTACGGGCTCAAGTTCATCGATGAGGCCCGGGCCGCCAAGAAACCCTTCTTCCTCTACCTCGCCCACAACGCCCCGCACTTCCCGCTGCAGGCGCCGGCGGACGAGATCGCGAAGTTCCGCGGCAAGTACCTCGCCGGCTGGGGACCGCTACGCATCCAACGACACGCCCGCCAGGTGGAGATGGGGCTCGTCGACCCGGCCTGGCCGCTGGCGCCCCGCCCCGAAGCGATCAAGGCCTGGACTTCCCTGACGGACGCCGAGAAAGACCGCTTCGACCACCTGATGGCGGTCTACGCGGCGACGGTCGCCCGCATGGACCATGCCATCGGCACGCTCGTCGCGGGGCTCAAGGAACGCGGCGAACTGGACAACACCCTGATCCTGTTCCTCAGCGACAACGGCGGCAACGCCGAAGCGGGCCCGGGCGGGCGCACCGAAGGCGACCCGACGAAACCGAACTCGGACTGGTTCTGCGGCGAGAGCTGGGCGTTCCTCGAGAACACGCCGTTCCGTCGCTACAAACATTACAACCATGAGGGCGGCATCGCTACCCCGCTCATCGCCCACTGGCCCGCCGGGATCAAAGGCCAGAACGAGCTGCGTCGGCAGCCCGGCCATCTGATCGACCTCCTGCCCACTTGCCTGGATGTCGCGGGCGCCACCCCCTTGAAGGAGCGCGCGGGCGTGGCGGTCCTCCCGCCCGAAGGACGCAGCCTCCGACCCGCGTTCGCCGACCAGCCGATCGCGCGCGAAGCCCTCTTTTGGGAACACGAAGGCAATGCCGCGATCCGCGTCGGCGACCTCAAGCTCGTGCGCGTCGGACGCAACGGCGCCTGGGAACTCTACGACCTCCTGAAAGACCGCACCGAACAGCGCGACCTCGCCGAGAGCCAACCTGACAAGGTGAAGGAACTCGCCGCCCAGTGGGAAGCGTGGGCGCTCCGCGCGAACGTCAAACCCTACCCCGAAGCCGGCGGAAAGAAAAAGAAGGGGAAGTAGGTCAAGGAGAGCTGGAGCACGGAATCAAGCAGCGCAGAGTACGGAGTACGGATTACGGAGTTCAGAAGAGGACTGACCTATCGGGCAGCCCGCACTTCGTAATCCTTACCCTGCACTCTGTACTCTGTACTCTGCACTCCATTCCCAGACTCCGCCCCTCAAACATCCCCATCCCTAGCCCCAGCCCTAGCCCTGTCCCTCCGGATACTGACTTCCTCCGGGATGTCCTTCCCCTCCATTAGGTAAGCCGCCATGACTTCGGCCAAGGTCGGAGCCCAGACGGTGCCGCGCGGACCGAGTCCGTTGAAGAGGTGGAAGCGGGGGTGATCGGGGTGCGAACCGAGGAAGGGACGGTTATCCGCAGTGCAGGGCCGGACGCCCGCCAGGTGCCCGGTGACTTCGACGGTGACCGGGCTTTGGAAGTACCCTTGGAACCGGGCGACGAATTTGTCCCGCTGAGCGGGGGTCGGGGTCTCGTCCAGACCGGTCCATTCCCAGTTCGTGCCGGCCCGCCAGCGCCCTTGGCCCAGCGGGAGGGCCCAACCCTCGCGATTGAGGATAAACGGGCTCTGCGGGGCATCTGAGCGCAAATCCAAGGCTTCCCCCTTGGCCGGCTGCCACGGCAGGTAGGTAAACGGGCCCCGTTGGGCGGATTTGTAGCCGTCGCAATAGACCAACCCCGCCGCCTGCACATGGCGCCAGGCGACCCCTTCGGGCGTCTCCTGTACTTCCGCGGGATCGAAGGCGGCCTCGATCAACGCACCTTCGGCTTCGAGCAGGGCCCGGGTCTCGGATAGCAGTTTCGGCAGGTCGACCCACGCGCCCTTCATGAGCGCCCCGCCCTGTTCATCCGTGAGCTCCGCCTGCAATTCGCCGCGGCGCCCGGTGACGCGACGGATGAAGGGCTGACAAGTCGGGTCAGCCGCTCGCTTGAGACCGCGCTCCCGCTGCTCGGCGTCCACGAAGAGACGGTAGACATCGACCGGATGAAAAACCCCGAGCGCGCCCAGGACCTCGCCGGCGCGCGCGAAGAGTCCGGGGTAGTCCGGGGTCAGCGTGAAACGGCGACCGGTGAGCGGGGTCATCAGGCCGGCGGCGACCTGGGAGGAGGCGGATTTCCAGCGATCGTCGACGACGGCGACCCGGGCGCCCTTGGCCCGCAGCGCACGGGCGAGGAGCGAACCGGCCAGACCTTGGCCGACGATCAAAAAATCAACCTGCATCTCCGGAGGGAGACGCAGGTTGCGATAAGGTCAAACGGCCGGCGAGGGTTTCTTAGAAACCGACGGAGTTCTTGGAGCCCTGCTTGGTCACGATCTTCTCGTCCTGCCAGACGGCCAGGCTGCTCTTCACCTCGACCAGCGTGAGCTGGAAGACAAATGAGGCCTGCCGGGTCCGGCCGGCGTTGGAGCGGTCCTCGAGGATCTTACCTTTCAGCACGAACTCGGCGACCGGCACCGCGGCGCCCGGGGTGGCCTTGCGGGCGGCCACGGCGGCGGGGTCGGACTCGAGCAGGCGGACGCGGCCGGCGTTGACGAGGGGCGAGGTGATCTTCGTCAGCAGCAGGCTGGTATCGAAATTGCTGGCCGTGTCGTTCAGGACGTTGCCGACCTGCAGGACGGGCGCGGCGCCGGCCTTCTGGAAGGCGGGCGCGTTGACCATCGACTGGAGCATGGTCGAGCCAGCGGTGGCGAAATCCTGGATGTCAACCTTCTCGAGGCTGACGACCAAGTCGCGGCCGTTAGAATCCTTGTAGGTGGCGGGAGTACCGCAGCCCACGACGAGGAAGGCGGTGGCGGCGAGGGCGAGGAGTTTGTTCATGGGGAGAAGGAGTTCGGAGGTCAGCGGGAGAGCAGGCGGAGGCGGCACTCGGCGGACTCGGCCTTGAGCGCGGTGGCGTTCACCAGGGTGATGGCGCCGGGCTCGAGCGGGGTGACGATCCAGTTGGGCTGGGTCTCGGTGACGCGGCCATCGGCGGCGAGCCATTCGAAGCTGACATTGATGGTGCGCCCGAGGAGCGAGTCGTTGCGCAGCTCGAACTGCGCCTGGGCGAAGCCGGCGGGGGTCTTGGACTTGCGCGCGGCGAGGAGGGCGAGCTTGCCGGCGATGCGGTGGTCGTTGATCTGCGTCTCGAAGGTCCCGTCCGCCTTGGTGGTGACGTAATTCACGGCGTCGGGCGGAGTCAGGCCGCGCTCAAGGCGATCGCCGGTCGAGACGAGGCTGGTGCAACCGGCGAGCAGGCCGAGCGCGAGGAGAGGCAGGAATTTCTTCATGGGACCAAAGGGATGCACCGTAGGGTGACCGGAGTATTTTCCGAGGCGACCTTGATGCTTACAAGCAGAACCTTACCCGGAGGAAGCGTCAGGGAAGCCTCGGGATGACCGGTCACCTCCAGCCGGGCCCCGGGCGCCGCCTCCAGCCGGGCCAGGGAAAAGCGCCCGGGAAGACCGCTCCAGTGACGCAGGTCGGCCCGGGTCGAGACGATGGTATAGGCGGCCGTGCCTACCTTCGTGACCAAGGCCAGCAAAGCCGTCCCGGAGCCGGCATCGCGACGCTCCGCCTTTTGGGCGGCCGCCCGGTTGAGCACATAACTGGCCGTCGCCTTCACGGCGGCGGAGGTGAAAGCCCGGGTCCGGATACCAGGCAAGGCCGCCTCGAAGTGCCGGGCGACCAAAGCGGAAGGTCGCGAGGCGAGCTCCGCGGCGACCGGCTTCCCGTCCAAGCGGAGGCCGAGATTATAACCGGTCGCGACCGGCGAAAGGGCCGGCAAGGCGACCGAGACGTAGGGCACATGACCGCCGGCCACGAAGAGCGGGATGTCGATGCGCTCCTCGCGCCACGCCGGACCCACGCCGGACTCGATGAGCACGTAGACGACGCGCGTCGCCCCGGGGCGCCCGGCCAGCACACCTTCCGCCTCCGCGAGATCCCGGGTGAACACGGTGGAAGCGCGGTTGAGGGCGGTCGCGGCGAGCAGCTCCTTGCGGGCCTTCTCGAGGTCGGCCCCGCCCTGCCCCAACCGCAGGAAGAACATCCCCTGCAACCAATGACTGAAGGCGTCGTCGTAGGTGCCGCCTTCGCCCAGGATGGCGAGGTCGTCGGTGATGCGGGCCAGGTCGGCGCGGGTCCGCTCATCCCGGACGGCTTTGTCCGCGTCGTACTGGTCGGCGCCCTCGACGGGTTTGGGCGCGCGGTAGAGCGCGCCGTCGCCGAAGGTCTCCTGCACGAAGCGCAGCC
>CAIRWP010000375.1 GCA_903882335.1 uncultured Opitutia bacterium
GGGGAGGGTCAGGGTCAGGGTCAGGAGAGGCAGGAGATAGTTGACTGGTTGATCAGTTGGCCGGTTGGCAAGGACGAGACAGGGGAGGCGGAGAGGCAATGAGGGTGAGGGGAAGGGAGAGGGAGAGGCCGAAACGCGGGGTCTGGCTTCGCCTCGCGAAGCGATGGCGTGCCTGACCTCGTGTGAAGGCCTTGGCGCGAAGCCGGCAACGGGGTCAGGCACCCGCGCGCGGAGCGCGCGAGGGGTTGGTGGATGGCGGTTAGCGGGTGGGGGATGCAGAGTTGAACCGTTGATCGGTTGGCCAGTTGGCCGGAGGGGAGGCGGGACGTTAGCTGGCCGGCTGGCAAGTTGACCAGGGGGCAAGGGAGGCAGCCGGCAACGGGGTCAGGCACCATCACGCGATGCGTGCTGAAGCCATGCGATAGTTGATCCGTTGATCAGTTGGCCGGAGGGATGGTGGAGAGACGCGATACCATTCCTGACCCTGCCCCTGTCCCTGCCCCTTATTGTATCTCTGCGTCCACCCTTGCCCACCGGCCAGCTAGCATCTGTCTCTCTTGCCTCTTCCTCGTGCCCTCCGGCCCTCGCGTCCTCGCTTGTTTCCACCCTTGCCCTCGTGCCCTCCGGCCCTCGAGTCCTCGCTTGTTTCCACCCTTGCCCACTGACCCGCTGTTGCTTCCCCCAACCGCCAACCGCTAACCGCCATCACCTATGCCATCCCCGGCTTCTCCCCATTAATCTTCCCTCCCGGGCCCCCTGCCCTTAGGTGTGCTGGGCACTTCACCGCGTCGTCCGTCATGTCCGTCCCTCACACCCTTTCCTCGGCCCGCCCACCGCAGCCAACCTACATCATCGGGCACAAGAACCCCGACGCCGACGCCATCTGCTCCGCCCTCGCCTACGCCGCCTTCAAGGAGGCCTCCGGCCAGCCCGGCTTCAAACCCGCCCGCTGCGGTAACTCGAACGCGCGCATCGACGCAATCCTCGGCCGGTTCGGCGCCGCGCTCCCGGAATTCGTGGGCGACGTCATCCCGCGCATCGAGGATATCATGCACCGCGACCCGTACAAGGTCCGCATGGACGACACCTGCGCGCGGGCGCTCGAGCTCCTCGACCTGCACGACGTGCGGGCCCTGCCCGTGGTCGGGGACGACGGCCGCCTTGAGGGGTACGTCTCGATCTTCAGCCTGGGCGACTACTTCATCCCGAAACCGAAGCGCGCGACCGCCATGCGCAAGGTCACGAGCTCGATCAACGCGATCATCCGCTCCATCGGTGGGACCGAGGTCATCGCCTTCGACGCGGCGACCGTGCAGGAACTCTTCGTCCGCGTCGCCGCCATGGAACTCGAGTCCTTCGGCAAGTCGGCGACCGTCGAGGGCATCCCGACCAACCAGAGCGTCATCGTCGTGGGCGACCGGGCCGACGTCCACCTGCGCGCCATCGAGATGGGCGTGCGCATCATCATCGTCACCGGGGGCCACCGCATGCGCCCGGAGATCCTCGTGCGCGCCAAGGCCGCCCGCGTCTCCGTCGCCTACGCCGACACCGACAGCGCCACCACGGCCTGGGCCGTGCGCGCGGCCACGCTGATCGGCGGGCTCGTCCAGCGCGACGCCTACACCTTCAAGCCGCAGGAGAAACTCGCGGTCGCGCGGCGGCGCATCGTGCAGAACCCCGCGCTCATCTGCCACGTCATCGACGAGGACGGCCGCCTGCTCGGCGTCTTCACCAAGACCGACATCATCAACCCGCCCCGCGCCAAGCTCGTGCTGGTCGACCACAACGAGCTCTCGCAGGCCGTCGACGGCGCCGCCGAGGTCGAGATCGCCGAGGTCGTGGACCACCACCGCCTGGGCAACGCCCCCACGCACCAGCCCATCCTCTTCATCAACCGGCCGCTCGGCTCGACCTGCTCGATCGTGGCGGACATGTTCCGCACCGCCGGCCTGCGGCCGACCCCGCAGATCGCGGGCCTGATGATGTGCGGGATCATCTCCGACACCCTCCTGCTGCAGAGCCCGACGACCACGCCGCTGGACGCCGACCTGCTGCAGTGGCTGACCCCGGTCGCCGACGCCGACCCGCGCGCGCTGGCGGACATGATCTTCAACGCGGGCTCCGTGCTCGCGACGCTCTCGCCGGCGGCCGCCGTGCGCGCCGACTGCAAGCAGTACCGCGAGGGTGAGCGCCGCTTCTCCGTCTCGCAGGTCGAGGAGCTCGGCTTCACCAACTTCTGGAAGTGCGAGGATGGCCTACTCGAAGCGCTGGAGAAGTACCGCGTCGAGAACGGCCTCAACTTCGCCTGCCTGCTCGTCACCGACATCGACACGCAGAGCTCGCTCCTGCTGGTCCGCGGCGAGGCCGAGGTCGTCCAGGCCATCACCTACCCGCAGAAGCGCCCGCCGGACATCTTCGACCTGCCCGGGATCGTCAGCCGCAAGAAACAGCTGATGCCCTACCTGTCCAGCCTGCTGGGGGCCGCCACCGACGGCCCATGACCGCCGAGGAAGCGATGCTGGCGTTCATGGCGCGCCCCGGCTACCAGCCGATGCGCCTCGAGGCCCTCGCCGACGCCATCGGCGCGAACAAGGAAGACCTCCGCCACCTGCGCAAGGTGATCCCGGGCCTACTGAAGGCCGGCGCCATCGCCGTGCGCAAGCGCGACCTCCTCATGCTGCCCGAAGGCCAGACGCTCCCCGAGGGCACCATCCTGTTCCGCGCCAGCGGTTCGGCGCGCGTCGTCTTCAACGCCGAGCCGGGGCAGAAACCGCGGGAGCAGGTGCACATCGAGGCGCGCGACACCGGCGTGGCGTTACACGGCGACCGCGTGCTGGTGAAGTTCAACCCGGTCCGCCGCGACCGCCAGGGCGAGGACTGGGGCACCGCCGCCGTCGTCCGCGTGGTCAAGCGCGCGCTGACCCAGCTGACCGGTACGCTGCAGCGCACCCGCCTCGCCTGGTACGTCGTCCCCGACGACCCGCGCGTCTCCCGCGAAATCGTGGTCCGCGACCCGGCCCGGACCAACCTGACGCCCCCACCCAAGCCCGAAGACAAGGTCGTCGTGAAGCTGGATGCCTGGGAAAGCCGCAACCTCAACCCCACCGGCACGATCACCGAGGTCCTCGGCGTCACGCACACGCCGATGGCGGAGTACCTGGCGATCCTGCGCCGCTACAACCTGAACCCCGAGTTCCCCGCCGTCGTCGCGGACGAGGCCAACGCCTTCGGCAAGGTCGTGCAGGCCGCGGACCGCAAGGGCCGCGAAGATTTCCGGGCCATCCCGACCATCACGATCGACCCGGATGACGCCAAGGACTTCGACGACGCCCTTTCGGTCGAACGGCTGCCGGAAGGCCGCCTGCGCATCGGCATCCACATCGCGGACGTCTCCCACTACGTGAAGACCGGCTCGCGCCTCGACACCGAGGCCCGCGAGCGCGGCAACTCCACCTACCTCGTCGGCACGGTCATCCCGATGCTGCCGCACGCCCTCTCCAGCGGCCTGTGCTCGCTCGTCGAGGCCGAGGAACGCCTGGTTAAGTCGGTCATCTGTGAGTTCGGGCCCGACGCGCGCCTGCTGAAGACGGAGTTCGCGAACTCGGTCATCCGTAGCCGCAAGCGCCTCACCTACAAGCAGGCCTACGCCTTCTTGAAGGGCGACGACAATGCCGCGCTCCGCGCGATGCCGGCGCCGCCGCCCCACCAGACCGGCTCCCCCGGCCGCCCGCTGGCCGAGCTGACCGACGCCGAGCTGGACGACGTCCGCGGTATGATCGGGGATTTTTGGAAGATCGGGAAGGTCCTGCGGGCCGAGCGCTTCCAGGCGGGGTCGCTCGACCTGGACATGAAGGAGATCAAGATCTACTGCGACAAGGACGGCTGGGCCGACCGTACCGAGATCGTCCAGCACGACGAGTCCCACCAGCTGATCGAGGAGTTCATGCTCCTGGCCAACGAGTGCGTGGCGAAGGCCCTGGACAAGGAGCGCATCCCGCACGTGTGCCGCGTGCATGACGACCCCGACCCGGAGAAGCTCGACGCCCTGCGCGAGGAGCTCGCCGGCGACGGCTTCAAGGTGGGCGACCTCACCCAGCGCGCGAACATGATCAAGCTCCTGGCCGACCTCAAGTCGCGCGAGGACGGCTACACCATCCGCATCTCGCTGCTGCGTTCGCTCAAGCAGGCCTGCTACCGCGCCTCGCCCGACGGCCACTTCGGCCTGGCGAAGCGCCACTACTCGCACTTCACCTCGCCGATCCGCCGCTACGCGGACCTGCTCGAGCACCGCATCTTCGACGCGTTCATCGCCAAGCAGGGCGTGCGCTCGGCGCCGGCCGAACCGCCGCGGTCCCCCGGCCTGGGCGAGCTGACCCGCTCCTGCGAGCACATCTCGATCACCGAGCGCAACAGCGCCGAGGCCGAGCGCGACTCCGTGAAGATCAAGCTGCTCGAGCTCTTCGAGCGCGAGGTCGAGCGCCCCGACAAGCGGCCCTTCGAGGCCACCATCACCGAGATCAAGCCGCACGGCCTCATGGTCGAGCTGACCGCCTCCAACGCCTTCGGCCTCGTCCATATGTCGACCCTGACGGACGACCACTACCGCCTCAACGACCGCGGCAATATGCTGCGCGGGAGCCGCACCGGCCGGACCTTCATGGCCGGCGGCACGATCATGGTCACGGTCGACCGCGTGGACCGCTACAAGCGGCAGGTCGACTTCCGTCTGGCCGAGGAGGCCCCGGCGCGCGCCCGGCCGACCGACCAACGCCGGCGGGGCCAGCGCTGAACGACGCTCAGCCGAGGGCGGCGCGACGATCGCTGATGGCGGGACGCACGACCGCAGGCGGGTGGTTCGCCGCGGGGGCGCCGCGCGCCCAGGGCTCGGGCCCGATCCAGGTGCTGGCGCGCCCCTCGACCCGCAGCTCCGCGCGGGCGAAGTCGATCGTCACCACCGCCCAGAGCGGGTCGCGGTAAAGGGCGACGTTGCGCAGCGAGGGGTGCGCGCGATGAACCTCGGGGGCGAGCGTCTCGCGGGCCGCGGCCGACTCGCCGAGCCAGTGGTAGGAGGCGCTGTTGAGTTGCAGGTGGGCGACGCCGCCAAGCAGCCGCAGGTAATCCTGGTGCAGGTGGCCGCTCAGGCAGGCGGCGACGCCGTGGCGCTCGAGGAGCGCGCGGACCGCGGCGCCGTTCTCGACGCCCTGAGGGTCATCGAGCGGCTGGTGCACCAGCACGACCTTGGGACCCTGCGCGGTGCGCAGGCCGGCTTCGAGCCAGGCCAGCTGGGCCGAGCCGATGAAACGCTTGTAGCCCTTGGCCTTGCCGCCGGGCTCGTTGCCATCGAGCACGAAGAAGTCCGCGCCGCCCGCGGCGAAGCGGTAGTAGGACGCCGGCATCCCGTAGAAAGCGCGGACCTGCTCGGGCCGGTAGCCACCGTCGAAATCATGGTTACCGAGGACATGGTAGGCCGGGCCCGTCCAGGAACGCCAGACCTCGAGGAACGCGCGGTTGCGCGCGTGGGGCACGCAGAAGTCGCCCAGCTGCGCGATGAAGTCGACCTCGGCTGCGCGCATCGCGGCGAGGAAGGCCGCGAGCCGCTCCGGGCCGTCGGCCACCACGTCCTGGTGCACGTCGGTGATGACGCCGAAGCGCACGCGCGAACCCGCGGGGTTCGGCACGCAGCCCGGCAAGGCGCACGCCAGACCGAGGGCGGTGGCGCGACCGAGGAAGGCGCGGCGGGAGAGCGGCGAGGACGGCATCGGGGTAAGGGCACGCTAGCGCCGGCGCCGGCTGCTTCAACGCCTTTCCCGGCGGTCAGCGCGCGGCTAGCAACCGGACCCAAGCGCGGGCGTAATCACCGGCCGCCCGGCCGAGCCGGATGCGCCCGGCATCATCATCCGTCCAACTCACGGGGATCGTGGCGACCGCCGCGCCGCGCCGCGCCGCGCGCTCGGCGCACTCGGCGCCATAGGCGAAACCGCCGGCAACCGGTGGTAGCGCCTGCCAGGTCGAGCGGCGGAAAAGTTTGAGCCCGCAGCCCGGATCGCGGACCACGCTTGCCGGGAGGAGACGCCAGGCCAGCGAAAGACCGGCGGACAGGAAAGTGCGGCGCCAGGAACGACCCACGACGCGGGCGGCGCGATCCCAACGCGAACCCAGGACCAAGTCGGCCGGCCCCTCGGCGATCAGGCGGAAGCCGCGGACCAACGCCTCCGGGTCCGTCGCCATGTCCACGTCGACGTAGGCCAGGACCGTGACCGCGGGCGAAGCCGCCGCCCAACCCGCCGCGATGGCCGCTCCTTTGTCGCCCTGCTCGCAGGCGCGCAGGTAACGAACCCGCGGATCGCCGCTGGCCCGGGCGAGGGCCGCGGTGCCGTCGGTGGAGCCATTATCGGCCACGATCACCGCATAGTCCTCGAAACCGCAGGCCCGGAGACGATCGGCCAACAAGGCGAGACCGGGGGCCAGGCGGGCCTCCTCATTGCGGACCGGGATGACGATCAACAAGGACACGTTGCCCGACTTATCCGATAAATATCCTTAAACATCAACTGTTTATGAACTGATGCGAGTTAGTTGAGAATGAGTCTCACATAAGATTTGACGAATGAGAGTGGGTCTCAATATCAAATAAGCCTCCGTTTATGAAAGCCGCCCTCCCCCTCGTGCTGCTGATCGCCGCCAACGGTATCGCCCTGGCGCAGACGACCGCCGCGCCCGCGCCCAAGGCCGCCCAACTGTCGCCGCTGACCGTGACCGGCATCGTACCCGACCCGTTCGAGTTACCGGGCTCCGCCGCCGTGGTGGCCGGTGAGGACTTCCGCGCCCGCGGCTACACGAACCTCAAGCAGATCGCCGCGACGGCGCCCGGGGTCTTCGTGCGCGACGAGGACGGCTTCGGCAACTTCCCGAACATCTCCATCCGCGGCGTCGACGGCACCCGCAGCGCCAAGGTCACCCTGATGGAGGACGGCATCCTGACCGCGCCCTCGCCCTACTCCGCCCCAAACGCCTACTACTCGCCGAAGTCGGGTCGGATGGCGGGGATCGAATTCCTCAAGGGGTCGAGCCAGGTCATGTACGGACCGCACACCACCGGCGGCGTCGTGAACTTCCTGTCGACGCCGATCCCGACCGAGGAGCGCCGCTTCTTCTCGCGCCTGACCGCCGGCAGCTACGGTAACCTCTTCAACCAGACCTGGCTTGGCGGCGTCACGCAGACCGAGGCCGGCAAGGTCGGCGCGCTCGTCGAGCTGCACACCCAGCTCAGCGACGGCTTCCGGCAGATCGACGGCGTCGGGCGGCGCAGTGGTTACACGCTGACCGAACCGATGATCAAGCTGTCCTGGGAACCGAGCGGCGGCCTCCGCCAGCGCTTCGAGCTCAAGGTCGGCCAGACGGACTTCGACGCCGACGAATCGTACGCGGGGCTGAGCGAGGCCGACCTCCGCGCGCGGCCCGACCGCCGTTACGCCTCCAGCCGCTTCGACCACCACGTGGCCGAACAGTGGCGCACCTACCTCAGATGGAGCGCTGAACCGGACAAGTCCCTGCGGCTCGACAGCGCGCTCTACTTCAACCGCTTCGACCGGATGTGGGACAAGCTCGACGGGATCACGCCGGCGCCCGGCCTGCTTTCGAACATCGGCGAGGCGCTCGTCCACGCGCCATCCCTCGCGTTGCTGCGGGGCGACCGGGTCACCGGCAACGATGGCTCCTTCTACACCAACAAGGCGCTGCGCCAGCACGAGGCGTACGGCTGGCAAGGCGCCGTCACCAAGCGGCTGGAGGCGGGGGCTGTCCGGCACGAGCTCACCGCGGGCCTGCGGATCCACCGTGACGACGCCGGCGGCTCGAACCAGCGCACCACCTACGCCGTGGACGATGGCGTGATCGGTGCCGGTACGCCGGGCGCGGTCTCGTCGGCCGGCTACCAGGAGACCGTGGCCACCGCGTTCTTCATCGAGGACTCCATCCGGACCGGGGCGCTCACCCTCCGGCCCGGCCTGCGCTACGAACACCTGAAGATGGGCAGCACGTCCGGGGCCGGGGCCTACGCGCCGACGACCAACGCGATGGTGATGGGCGGGCTCGGCTTCACCTACGCGCTGAACGCGGAGCACGCGCTCTTCGGCGGCGTCTACCGCGGTGGCTCGGCCGCGAACCCCGCCGGCTACGCCGCGGGCGCGACCTCGGAGAGCAGCCTGGGCAAGGAACTCGGCTGGCGCGGACGGAAAGGCGCGACCAGCTGGGAACTGGTCGCCTTCCACACCGACTTCCATGACCTCATCGCTCCGGTCGTGGGCGTGGCCGGCGGCGGCCTGCTCGCCGTGACCAACGGCGGCGGCGCGGTCTCCTACGGACTCGAGGCGTTGCTACGGCACGACCTCGCCGGGGGCGAGCGCGGTTACAAGGTGCCCGTCTACGCGGGGCTCACCTGGACGCATGCGCGCTTCAAGGACATCGTCGGCAGCCGGCTGGGCAACAGCGCGGGCATCTTCGCCGGGGCGGAGAACGGCCATGACATCCCGTATATCCCGGCATGGAAACTCGCGGCGGGCGCCGGGCTTGAGTCCGGTCCTTACGCCGGATCCCTCGACCTGAGCTACTACTCGTCGACGTGGGGTACCGGTTATAATGCCAACCCGCGGCTGGTCGATGGCACCAGCTCCTTGGCCGACCCCTCGGCGATCGACGGGCGCGTCGACGGTCTGCTCACGGTCGACCTGAACCTCCGCTGGCAATGCACCCGGACCTTCCGAGTCGTCGGCGGCGTGCAGAACCTGCTGGACCGCCGCGCGATCATCAGCCGGGCTCCGCTGGGGGGGCGAGCGAACGCCCCGCGGACCCTCTTCCTCGGGGGCGAGCTCGCCTTCTGACGCCGGACACGGCTTGCCACCCCTGGAACGCCGTCGCATCGTCTCACCCTCCCGCGCATGCGCTCCGCGACCGTCTCACCCGACTCCGCCCGTCTCGCCGACTACGTCGTTGCGGCGGTGGCCGTCGTGGCCCTGGCGGTCTCGGTGGCGGGGCTGACGCGCACGCCGCCCCGGGTCGAGACGCCGGCGCCTGCGGCCACACGCCCCAAGCCAACCCTGGTGAAACTCGACCCGACCCGCCTGCGCACCGCGCCCGCCGCCTCCCCCGACGCCGCTGCGGCGCCGGACGCCGCGCTCGCCCCCGCCCCGCTCGCGCCGATCACCTCCCTGCCCGACCTCCGCCTGCCGAACCTGCCGACCGTGCCGGCCGTGAGCGTGCGCCCGACGCCCGTCGCCACCGTCCCGGCGGCGACCCGTGGCCCCGCCCGCATCGTGGCGACCGGGCCCATCGTGCTGGACGGCGCCCAGATGGCCGGACGCCAGCCCTGGCCTGAGTACCCCTACGAATGCCTCCGCCGCCGGGAAAGCGGCGTCGTGCGCGTCGAGTTCGAGGTCGGCGAGAACGGACTCGTGCGGCGCGCCCGCGCGGTCAGTTCCTCCGGTTGCGCGCGGCTGGACGAAGCCGCCACCGAGACCATCCTGCGCCGCTGGGAGTTTCCGGCCGGCGACGCGCGCCTCTACGAGATCTCTATCCATTTCCAACTCCAGTGACCATGCCCCTCGCCAATATCGTCGTCGAGACGTTCCTCAAGGGCGGCCCTATCATGTGGCCGATCCTCGCCTGCCTGGTCGTCGCCCTCGCGACCGTGGCGGAGCGCGTCCTCTATTGGCGCAAGGTCCGGCGACTCCGCGCCGAGCCGGCCTTCGCTGAGATCCTTGGGGATGTCCGGCTCGGCCGCTTCGGTCCCGTCTGGGAACGGACCCGGGACGCCGCGTCGCCGTTCCTCGTCGCGCTACGCGCGGGGCTCGCGAACGGCCGCGCCGAACCGGTGACGGCCATGCAGCTGAGCGCCGAGGAGACCCTCGAGGAAGCCGGCGCCCGCCAGTGGCTGCTGAGCACAATCGTGACCCTCGCCCCGCTCCTCGGCCTGCTTGGCACGGTCATCGGCATCATGGGCAGCTTCCAGTTCATCGGATCCGAGCAGCTCGCGGTGGCCAAGGTCAGCGGCGGCGTGGGCGAGGCCCTGATCGCGACGGCGGCGGGCCTCGGTATCGCGATCGTCTGCCTGATCCCGCATAACTATTTCCACCGCCGCGTGCAGGCGCTGCGTCACGACCTGGAACAGGCCGTCAACCAGGCCGAGGTCGCACTCAAGGCCGCGGCCGCCGCCGGCCAGCCGGTGGGCGAATTCCAACCCGAAACCGCCGCCGGGCGGACCCGCTGAGATGGCCGTCCGCCTTCGCCGGCCGCCGGAAGCGGAGACGGGCGCGCGCATTGAGGTCGTGCCGCTCATCGACATCATGTTCTTCCTGCTCGCCACGTTCATCCTGGCGAC